>UNSR01000017.1:0-7974 GCA_900557595.1 Candidatus Saccharimonadota bacterium
TCACAGCGCCATCGCCAGCCTCAACTTCGATGATTTCTTTACCTAATTGTTTCTGTGCTTTGCGTAATTGTTGCAGCATTTTTACCTGATCAAACGCCATATTCCTCCTTATTTAACACTTACAATTATACCCTATTTGCGGTCGGATGTGTAGATATAGAAGCGGTCGCCGTCTTTATGGTCATTGACAATTACTGACGACAGGTGCCCAGAGTAAGTCTGCGGAATTTGAGACTTTACGCTGTGGCTAACATATAATGTCTGTCCGACGTTTGCTGGCGCTGTGTGGATAATCGATATCTGGTGATAGTTGTGTTTTTTAAGCGCTTCGTAAATCGGTGATTCTTCTTTACTGACCAATAACGAGAATGAATCGGTCTGTGCAGTATTCTTACGGAGCAGAGATAAATCTTTATTAAAGCGTGAGACTGCTTCTGGGAAATAGCGATAACCGTCAATATAGCGGAAGCTGCCGCCCGCCACCATAACGATGATTAACATTGATATAAGAACCAGTCCTGTGCCGCGAGCGTATGGGTTGCGCGGGAAAAGTCCGTACCACATATTCATTAGGGATTCCAATCCGACCGCCAAGAGAATAAATAACGGGATGATGATTATCGGGGTGAGGCTTGGCTGGAAGATGAGTAGCGCCAATGCTAAGATTAGCCACGACCAAATCATAAACGAGCGGGCGCTGGAGATTTTTTGGAAGCTGCGGAATAGCCCTAGTCCGATTAGCACCATTGCGTTGATGTCCATAATTGGCGTGATTTGGTTCCCTACGACTGATGGGAAAATACGGATGTATGTGTAATATAAAGTTCTGAGATTTGCGACAATGTCGAAACTTAGGCTGTTGATGCCGATGAGATTGTAAAATAGCGCGTGGGATTTATAGCAAAGAAAACTAATCGCACAACCAATTGTGAATAAAATAGCGGACGGCACAATCCAAGACTTACGATGTTTTCTGGAGATGAGGAAATAGCGTGGATGCGGATGCAAAAAGGCTATGATCAGAAGTCCCAGATTGATATACCAAAAATACGGAGTGAAGAGGCTGAGTGCCGTGGTGATGGCTAAGCTGATTCGCCAAATGGAAGCGTTCTGGGCTTTCTGGAGAATTAATGTAGCAAAAAGTAAAGTTAGCGCGGTGTAAAAGATGTATAAAATGCCAACAGTTGCGCTTTGACCGATGAATAAGAATTGTCCGGTCGTTGCCATGATGAGCAGTGATAAAATTGTTGTTGACGGCTTAAACCAGCGCTTTAAGAGGAAGAAAATAGCGACGGAGCTGGCGATTGAAAGGATTACGGCGGGTGCTTTAATTGTTAATAAACTGACGCCGAATAGCTTGAAGAATAGCAATTGAAGAAGGTGAAATGGCAGATTTGTAACGGCGATTCCCTCGATGCTAAAATTCAAGTGATTTGTCGTATTGACCATGTCGATTTCTGCCTGCGACAAACCTCCCGGCACGTGCAACGCGGAAATTATAATAGCTCCTATATACAGCAGCGCCAGCAGCGTATAGCCGAAAACGTAGCGCCATCGGTAAAGGAATATATCGGTAACTTTTTGCTTTTTCATTGGTATGATTATAACACAATTCTATTCATGCTTGCGATCCAGGCTCATAAAGCGTAGGCGTTCTGGGTGGAAGTATAATTGGACTTTACCGACTGGGCCGTTACGGTGCTTGGCGATGATGAGGTCAGTAATATTCTGGACTTCTGGGTTGTCTGGCTCGTAATATCCGGGGCGATAAATAAAGCTCACGATGTCGGCATCCTGCTCAATGGAACCGGATTCGCGCAGGTCGGCTAGCTGTGGAATTGGCGGCGTGCGAGATTCGACAGAACGGCTCAACTGACTCAGGGCAATTAGCGGCACATTCAATTCGCGAGCAATAAGCTTCAGTCCGCGTGAAATTTCCGAAACCTCCTGAACGCGGTTCCCGTTGTGGTTCCCGTTGGCTTGCATAAGCTGCAAATAGTCGACGATGATTAATCCCAATTGGTTTTCATGGGCAATTCTTCGAGCTTTCGTGCGCATTTCCAAAACTGATAATCCCGGCGTGTCATCGATGTAAATTGGCGCCTCAGCCATTTCTCCCATAGCTTCAGACAATTTAGCAAAATCTTCATCGCTCAGATTTCCGGTACGAATATTCCAGCTATCAACTCCCGACGCGTCTGCCAACATACGGTCGACCAGCTGTTCCTTGCTCATCTCTAGGCTGAAGAATAGGACGGGATTTTTCTCAATCGTCGCCACGTTATAAGCCAGATTTGTCACTAACGTCGTTTTACCCATGGCTGGACGCGCCGCCAGAATGATCAAATCTGATTTTTGCAAGCCAGCGGTCATATTGTCCAGATCTCGATATCCAGTGCGGACTCCTCTGAGAGAGCCTTTATTTTTACTGAGCTCTTCAATTCGATCAAAGCTATCCGTCAAAATGCTTTCCAGACTAACCAAATCTTGCTTGGTTGATTGGTCCGACACGCTGAAAAGTTCAGCTTCGGCCTTCTCTAATAATTCCTGCGTGGTCGTCGATTCGTCATATCCAAGCTCGGAAATGTCACCGCTCGCTTTTATTAGGCGCCTGCGAACCGCTGCCTGTGCAATCATCTCCGCGTAAGCCGATGCGTGCGCTGCCGTTGGGACGTAGTTTGTTAGTTCTGTCAGATATGCCGAGCCGCCGACCAATTCCAGCTCGTCCTTACGTTTCAATTCGTCGGTTAAGGTCAGAAGGTCGACGGGCTTATGTTTTTCAAATAGCCGCATCATTCCGGCAAAAATCAATCCGTGATTCTTGTCGTAAAAATCGCTAGGGTGAGTAATTTCTGCGGCGTCCGCCAAAACTTCCTCGTCAATTAAAACCGCCCCAAGTAAACTCTTTTCCGCGTCCAAATTTTGTGGCGGTATCTTCCCTTTTACTTCTTCGCTTTTATCTGCCATTAAATATCCTCCAGCTTAACTTCTTCGCCGCCACCCATTAATTCTGCAATTTCCGCTAATTTTTCGTCCTCTGGCGGTTTCTTCTCTCCAATTATATCAATTTCCAAATCCATCTCAGTTTCTTCTGAGATAATTTCCGAGATCAACGGTTTGTTTTTTGCGTCGTCCAGCTTTTTCTTATAAAACGCGGAACCTGCGTAAATTGTCAATTTTTCACCGTCAAACGACCACTGGCTTTTCTGTAATAATGACGCCAGTCCGAGGGATTTCTCCTTCGCTCTTTCAATGACTTTTTCCCAATTTAGCTCTAGCGGTGCGTCGGTTTTCTTTGGTTTTGCGGCAGTTTTTTTTGCTGGCTCGGCTGGTTTTTCTTCCTTTTTAATCGGCTTTTCTGTCGGTTTTGCTGGCTCTGCGGGCTTAATTGGCGTTGGTTTTTCGGCGGGGTTTTGGGGCGCAGCTTGAGCTATATTTTTCTTTGGCGCGACTGGCTTTTCTGCCGGCTGAGAATTGCTATTCATAAATATCGTCAATAATTTCAAATCTGGGTGCGGGTGTCGATCTACCTCGATCAATTGCTGAACCAGCCCAACGAGGTTTGGATTTTTTCGTAACCTATTGCGAGCAATCGATAATAATTGATGCGACACAACAACTGAATTTGCGCCGCTATTTTCTAATTCCTGGAAGATGTTTAAGACTTTTTCGTTGTCGTCGGATGGATATGAATCCAACAAATTACCGAGCATCGTCGCGTCGCTCAGTCCCAAATATTCGGTAACCATATTCGCCGTCAGTGGCTGGTCTGGAGTTGCTAAAATCGACAATTGGTCAAGTGTGCTAATGCCGTCACGGAATCCGCCACGGGAACGTTCAGCGATTAACCTGGCGGCGTCTTCTTCAATTGCGAATCCCTCTTTCTTCGCTATATTCATTAACTGGCGCATCATAATTTCCGTCGGAATTGGGCGGAAGAAAAATTGCTGGACACGGCTAAGAATGGTGGCTGGAAGTTTGTCGGCGTCGGTTGTGGCTAAGATAAACACCACGTGCTCTGGCGGTTCTTCCAGGGTTTTTAATAGCGCGTTAAATGCCGATTTTGACAGCATATGGACTTCGTCGATGATATAGACTTTTTTTGGCGCAGAAACAGGCGCGACTTGGGCTTTTTCTCTTAAGGCACGAATGTCATCAACGCCGTTATTGCTGGCTGCGTCAATTTCAATAATATCCAAGTTTGAAGCATCATCATCATATGGCAAGTGGTTAATCTCGTGTGCCAGAATTCGCGCCACCGATGTTTTTCCCACGCCACGCGGTCCGGTCAACAAGTACGCATGAGCAATTTTTCCCTGATCTAACGCTCGACGTAAAATACTAGTCACGTGATCTTGACCTAAAACTTCATCCAAACTGCGACTGCGATATTTACGATATAGCGCCTGACTCATCCCCTCATGCTCCTCATGAGATAATTATAGCAAACTATACCTTGAGACAGAAGTTAACAAATGTGATTTCCGAGTATTCGAGATCGCATAAATACGATTATTATTGTGATAATGGCAGTAATTATGCAAGTTAACAGCAGAGACTTAGACTTCTTGCTAATTTTTTCTTTCTTAAGGATGAATATTGATGTAATTAGAGTCACCGTTCCCAAGATGTATGGCAAGTATCGTGCCAGTACTATTGAAGTATTTAATAATATTGTAGTTAAGCTCATCGGTAGCCTCCTTTACTGTGAAAGTTTGATTTATATATATCAGTAATAGAGTCAAATTTCAAGCTATTTCATCAAAAATATATTGTAAAAATAAGGTCTTAAAATAACGTTAATTGCTCGGTTGGTAAATCCAGCTCAATTTCTCCGTCAACTTTTTGCGCCCGATAACCAATAAGCTTTTTGATGTTGTAAGCCAGCAGCTGACCGCCGTAATCAGTTATGACAATTGAGCCGATGACACTGCGTACATGTCCGACTAATTGACTGCAATCCTTCATTAAAACGACACGTGACAAATCAACGCCAGCGGTTTGAAAATAATATTCACAAGGAATTAGCTCAAGTTTCGGAAACGACACGCCAATTTTCTGCTCTATTTCAAGTAATTTTTGTCGCAATTCCCTTTCGCCGTCAGCACGGTTAAACGCTTGTTTTATTAATTCCATCTTTTTGTGAACTGGCAGAGTTTCAGCTATTCCGTCCAGCTTGGAAATTTTCGCCTCGTACTGCCTGGCGATCAATGCCGAAGAAAACGTTTCTAATTTTATGGCTAATCGCGCCCCCTGTTCCAATAATCTCCGAATTCCGCGCTCTTCTTGCGAGATTCCAACTTTTATGACGTTTGGTGCGAAGCACGCCAAGTAAACAAAATGCGGATTTTGATTGATTTTTTCTTGTTGGACGGAAACCGAACTAGCGTTATAAAATGCTGGATTAAAGCCAGTTTTGTCGCGGCATTTTAGGCAATTTTCATACTTTTCATCAACCGTGGCGTGGTCTGGGCAGATTTGGCTACAGCGATTCTCAAAATCCACCCAACCCGCGCAATATTTAACAGAAAAATCGAACTTAAGAGATAAATCTTGTCCAAATAATTCATAACGCTCAATTTTATCACCAACTTGACATTCAATAAAAGGTTTATTGTCAGCGTTAAAACTGGCATAACTGAGCAGAAATTCGCTCGGCAGCATAATATTTACAATGCAGCTTCGACTGCAGCCCAAGTTGCGTCAGGATTGTCTTCAGGGATGATGATTGTAACTTGGTCGCCGACGTTAATTCGGAAGTAAGTTACGCTGGCAAGCAAAATACGATATTCGCGGCCGGAAGCCTCGACGTAGTAAATTCCGTCGTGCTGGACGAGTGTTCCGATGACTTGCTTTCGTGGCACAGGGCCGATTTGCTTGTAGATAAAGCTGCCATCTTCGGCGATTGTCAATTTCATCAGGTCGCCTTCAACCAGCTTCGACTTTGAAGCGTAGTTGGCTGGGATTGGGTAATTTTTGCCATCAGGGCTTAGCATCATTTGCCCGTCAAATACGCCTTCGATAATCTTTCCTGTTACATCATCTGACGAATTTTTTGGCGTGACAACTTGACCATCGTCGCCAATAATACTAATCAATAATTCTTTTGCGGCAGCTAAATTGGTCTCCGCCTCTTGAATAAGTGTCCTCAGACGCTTAATTTGCTTTTCTGGTAATTCAGACATGGTTCTCGCAATTCCTTTGTCTATTTTTTATAATACTTAACTAATATATAGCATATCCTTACATTTATATCAAGTCGCGTCATTTGATTTTCTCTGATTTTCCACAGCGCTATAAGATATGAATAAAAAAGTGTTGCAAATTTTACTCTTGAAATTGACGCGTGGTTCGTGATATTAAGATTGGCGACATAAAAATCACCGCCCAGAGCGGACGGTGATTAAACGAAACAAATTGGCGTTATATAACAAATTATGAAAGCTCGACAGTAGCGCCAGCGTCTTCCAAAGTTTTCTTTGCAGCTTCAGCTTCGTCCTTAGAAACTTTTTCCTTGACTGGTGCTGGAGCGCCGTCAACGATAGCTTTTGCTTCACCTAGACCTAGGCCAGTGATTTCCTTAACAGCCTTGATAACTGCAACCTTCTGAGAACCAGCGTCTTTCAAAGTAACTGTGAACTCAGTTTTTTCGTCAGCAGCAGCGGCGTCACCACCAGCAGCTGGACCAGCAACAGCGACAGCTGCAGCAGCTGGCTCGATGCCGTATTCTTCTTTAAGATGATTTTTCAATTCGTTAACTTCTAGAACTGTCAATTTTACAAGTTCTTCAGCCAATTTCTTAATATCAGCCATTGATATTCTCCTTTATTATTATATTGTTGCGATGATTGCAACGTTACTAGTGTTGATTGCTAAACTTAAGCAGCAGCTTTGGCTTCGATGCCGTCCAAAAGTCCGTGCAAATTGCCGCCAAGCGCATTGACTGTGTCGTGTACTGGTGATAGCAATTGCGCCACCACTTCGGCGACAAGTTGGTCTTTGCTTGGTAGACCTGCCAATGCTTTAACGTCAGCTTCACTAATTGCCAAGCCTTCGCCTGAGAAGCCACCTGCAAGTTGTAATGCTGGATGTGTTTTTGCAAACGTGTCCAATACCTTTGCTGGCATAACTTCATCTTCGGTGCTTACAGCGTAAACCAATTGACCAACCAATAAGCTGGTGTCGGTTTCTTTGTAAGTATCGATTTCCTGAAGAGCTACGCGCACCAATCGGTTTTTAACGACCTTGATGGTAACGCCCGCTTCGCGAGCTGCCTTGCGTAGTTCTTGTAGGTCGGCAACGGTAAGGGTTTGATATCGAGCAAAAGCCGTACCCTTAGCGTCTTTTAATAGCTCTGTCAGTTCAGCAACCAAAGTTTGTTTTTTATCGCGTGAAATTGCCATAAAAATCCTTTCTTTGATTGAGTTAATTTGTTATGTGCCAATTTGTTAACGTGCGGTAATGGAGAATCAAAAAACGTCTTTGATTCTCGCACTACCAAAGACGTCAAATAAAACTGTTAGTTTCATCCCTCGGTGGCATTTTTATACTTGTTTTACGTCAAGTCGCCACTGTCTTTGGTAATGTTCCAGACCATTGTAGCAGAAATGACAACGAAAAACAAGAGTTATGGCGATTATTTTCCAGCTGATTCAATCGCCTTATTTATTGCATTTTCGCCTAATCGCAATATTCTTCTGCGTTGAGCGACAGTTGTGCCTCCCCAAATTCCATATTCTGCAGATTCTGGGTGGCGGAGCGCATATTCTAAGCACCGCTTTAAGACTGGGCATTTTCGGCACATATCTATGGCAGCTTCCGCGGCCTCTGTCTTTCTGGCACCTCTTAAATCTTGGTCTGGAGTGTTTGGGTTTATTTGGAAAAACAAGCGATCAGCTTCTTTGGCGGACAGTTCCGCGCATTTAGCGCCTTCTAATAGACTCTCGTTATTTAACTCTGACATATTTGTTATTT
>UNSR01000018.1:0-7557 GCA_900557595.1 Candidatus Saccharimonadota bacterium
TGGAGTGAAGTTCTTGTGAAATCGGAAACACTTTGGGTGCCGTCACCTAAACCTACAGATTATGACTTTAAGAATGGTCTACAGGTCGCCAAGATTGATAGTGGCTTGAGACAGGGAAAGACTATACAACTTGCTACGCAGGAAGATATGCGTCGCTTGGCTGAGGAATCTTACAATTCAAACCACATGAATAAGACTGTTGAACAACTGAAAGATCCGCGCTATATTCGTGTATTTAGTGGACTAGGTAGAGTTGGGCTTGAAGTCGCGATATTTGGTAATGAAAATGCGAATAAGATTCAGGCTGTTTTGTATGGATGGGGAGGAAATTTCCGTCATCCAAACGCAATTCGAGAAGCTGCCGTTCTGGCGTGCGAGAATCCGGATAAGGCTATTATGGTTGTGAATATGCCGGGAGTGGGTAATTCTGGGATGCTGCCTGAGTCTGTTCGTAAGGAGATACGAAAGACTGGTAGCTACGATAGCTTAGGGGAATATGTTGGTCCAGTAATTGACCATGTCGCGGAAGATTTCGACGAGGTTAGTGTTGGTGGGCATTCTTTGGGTGGTCGTGTTGCGACGTCGTCAGTTGCTCACATGGAGTCTAAGGTTAATGAGCTGCGAATATTCGATCCTGTGGGATCGCGTAAAATGGGGATTGTTGCTTTGGGGTGGAATTTCATAGGAAGAGAAGGCGCGGAATTGACGCGTTACGGCAAGGAATCATTGAGTCCAAGCGCAAAAGAACTGGGCTTGGAGTTCTTGCAGAGAGAAGGTCCTAAAGTTATTGAGGAAGTTGGTAAACTCTCAGGAGAGTCAAGTGTCGAGTTTGCTCTGCCGAAACAAGGTTGGCGCCAGCAATTCCTAACTGATCCTTTCGCCTTAAGTAATGATGGCTTATTGGAAGATTTATTGAAAGCCGCGCCAAATGTCCGAAACAATATTATTATATTTGTACCCGAAGGTAGTCATTTGACTAATATGCGTGACGTGGCTCGCATTGTCGGTATTGTGAATGGTGAGCCTAAGTCGACAAGCGCTGAAGTCGGACTATATGGAATTTTAAACAACCACACTCACAATGTCATGAACGACCCTACTGCGTTAGCGATTGTGTATGGCGCTGACACTAAAGATCTCGCCTTGTCCGCCTAAAGCTTGAAGGGCGATTATTACATTTGGCTTAGGTGTAATAGTTGCGTTACTTGTAGAATAGATGTATTGTTATAGTGTATTAATATTTTTGGGCGGGAGAATTTTTTAGGAGGTTTGGTAATATGGAGTTTTCTAATAGCGACAGAGGGGAGATTATATATCAGAAAGATACACGTCCTAGCCTGGGGGAGGTAGCGCTAAAGCTACTGGTTGATTTTCCCGAAGGTGGTAATTTTACATGCGCGGAGGAGCTGTCTGGCGAAGCCTTAGCTCACCTTAAAGAAGAGTATGATGTCGCAGCGGGTGAATATGATAGACTAGCTAAACGTTTGTATATAGCCTCTAGCTGGGGTTCTTTAGGACCAGAACAGGCGCGTAGATTATGGATGTCAAGAAATAAGTCTAATCCTGAGGCGGTAGCGATAATAGAGGAGGCTTTTGGTCGCTTAAATTCTCTAAAGGGCAGAATGGATGAGATAAATAATGGCGTTCGATTGTCTTTATCTGGTGGTGATGCGAATGGAGAAGTTCCTGGTGGTTTGGCTTGGCTAGAAAATATTCCTTGTGACTTTGCCGGAGTTGAAGTTTCCAAAAATAATGATGGTACGTATACTGTCAAGATCCCTGTTACAGAATACAAATCTGACTGTACTGGGTATTGGGCTGATTCGATCACTTATACTATTACGCTTACTTCTGATGATGAGGTATTAAATATCACGTCAGAGAGGGTGAAGCGATAATCTAGTTGGCAAATACTTTCTTATCTGTTATAATGTTTGCAGTATGGTACAAGTAACACGTAAAGATCAGAAGGAAGCGAACGAAAATATCATTCGTCGTTTCAACCGCAGGGTTTTGCAAAGCGGTGTTTTGGCTCGCGCTAAGAGCGTTATGCGTTTTGAAAAACCAATTTCAAAGACCGAGCGTCGTAAAAAAGCTATTATTCGCCGCGAGCGACGAGCTGAAAAAACGGCAAAAATGCGCCTAGGGGTGCGTTAATGTCTGCGCTAAAAGAGCGCATTACTAGTGAAATGAAAGCCGCTCTATTGAGCGGCGATCGTTTTCGCGGTGATGTTTTGCGCAATCTAAAGGCGGCAATCTTAAACGAAGAAGTTTCTTTGGGCAGGCGAGAAGACGGCTTGGATGATGCTGAAATTGAAAAAGTCGTCGCTCGAGAAGTGAAAAAGCGCGTTGAAAGTGCGGATTTATATCGAAAGAATGACCGTGCGGAGTTGGCGGAACCTGAAGAAAAAGAAGCGGAAATTTTACGAGAATTTTTGCCGGAGCAACTTGGCGAGGCGGAAATATCAAAGATTGTAGAAGAAGTTATTGCGGGTATGGATGATGTCTCAATTCAAAAAATGGGACAAGTTATTGGCGCGGTAAAAAATAAAGTCGGCAATGCTGCGGATGGCGCGTTGGTGGCAAAAATTGTTAAAGAAAAACTCACAAAATAGGAGGAAAAAATGATTGTATTTTTTGGGCCGGCTGGTGCTGGTAAGAGTGTGCAGGGGCAGATTTTAGCGGCGCGACACGGTTGGCGTTGGCTTAGTGCCGGACAGCTGTTGCGCGACACTCACGATGGTGAATTGATTCATCGTATGCAATCTGGCGAACTAGTGCCGATGGAAACTATCAACGGTTTGATGGGCGAGGCTCTTAATAAAGCTAAGGATATTAATGGCGTAATTCTGGACGGCTATCCAAGGCAATTAGAGCAGGCTAAATGGCTAATTGAGTCGCGTTCACATCACGGAAAAGATGTGAAGTTGGTGATTGTGCTGGAAGTTCCGCGCGATGAAATTTTGGAGCGTTTGAGAGTCCGTGGTCGAGTTGACGACACTCCTGAAGCAATCGACAAACGACTCAGTATTTATCGAGGTGAAATTTACCCGATTCTGGATTATTTGAATGACAATGGTGTTCCAATTGTACATATGAGCGGCGTTGGAACTGTTGGCAAAGTTCATGATGAAATCGAGAGAGAGCTGGTCAGTCGCGGCATCGTTGAGGGTGTAAAATGAGCCAATTGATCACCGGAGAAAAAACGCCGCAACAGATGAAAGATATGCGTGAGTGCGGTAAAATGCTTGCGACAATTTATGATGAATTGAAAAAATCCGTAACGGCTGGAATGAGCGAACTGGACGCTAATGATTTTGTAGCCAAGCGAATTAAAGATTTTGGTGCAGAAGCGACTTATCTTACGGACGAAGTGAAGTTTCCGGGAGTGATTTGTATATCGACGAACGAGCAATTGGTGCATTCTTTCCCGACCGAATATGTTTTTGAAAAGGGCGACGTGGTCAGCTTCGATTTGGTAATTGGCTATCGTGGAATGAAAACGGATAGTGCCTTTACTATGGTTGTCGATGAAGAGCCTAAGGGCGCGAAGAAACATTTATTGCACGCAACAGAACAGAGTTTGTATGCGGGAATTGATGCGATAACTGGCGACGGAACGCGAGTTGGTGATATTTCAGCAGGCGTGGAGGCTGTGTTGAAGAAGGCCAAACTTGGTATAATCCGTGAACTAGTTGG
Organism: Candidatus Saccharimonadota bacterium; assembly: GCA_900557595.1. Classification (GTDB taxonomy): domain Bacteria; phylum Patescibacteriota; class Saccharimonadia; order Saccharimonadales; family Saccharimonadaceae; genus Nanosynbacter. The sequence continues at coordinate 3,700 of UNSR01000018.1, forward strand.
TCATGGCGTGGGGCTGAGTATGCATATGGAGCCAGAAATTCCGAATTACGGCAGGCGAGGAACTGGTCCGATGTTGCACACTGGCGACACAATTGCAATTGAACCGATGGCGAGCTTGGGCGGTGAGAAAATTATCACCGACAGCGACGGCTGGACAATTAGTATGAAAGACGGCAGTCTGGGTGCGCATTTTGAACATACGGTATTGATTACTGAAACTGGCGCTGAAATTCTGACGAAGCTTTAGGCTAATTCGCTTGCCAAATTATAGGCATAACCTGTATAATAGAGCTTATGCAGGAGCAATCTCGATATGTGGTAGGAATTGATATTGGCACGAAAAACGTGCGCTGTGTCGTTGGTTATATTGACGCAGAAAATGGTGCGCCAAAAATTGTTGGCGTCGGTGAAGCGCCGAATAGCGGAATGCGAAAGGGAACCGTAACGAATTTGAGTGGTCCAGCCGAAGCTATTGATAAGGCCTTGGAACCCGCTGAGCGAATGAGCGGTCATCAGATTAACGCAGCCACATTGAGTATTAACGGATCTCATTTATTGAGTACAAAAGCCGACGGAATGATTACTGTTGGAACTGTTAATAATGAAGTTACTCATGATGATATATTGAGACTGGAGGAAGTTGCTACAACTGGAAAAGTGCCGCAGAATAGAGAGATTTTAGATATTATTGCACACGCGTATAGGCTGGATGGTCAGGATAATATTAAAGATCCAATTGGTATGACTGGCGCGCGTCTGGAAATTAGAGCGAATGTCGTGTCTGGTTTGGTCCCTCACATTACTAATTTACAGAAGTCGGCGGAAATGGCTAAGGTTGAGGCTGTGTCTGTTGTTCCGTCGGTTTTGGCGGCAGCCCAATCCGTTCTTACGGAAAGTCAGCGTGAAAATGGCGTTGCGGTGATTGATTTTGGTGCAGCAACTACAGGAATTGCCATTTACGAAGAGGGTGATTTGCAGCATTTGGCGGTCATCCCAATGGGCGGTCAGAATGTAACGAACGATTTGGCTATTGGACTTAGGACGGATCCGGAAATTGCGGAAGTTGTGAAATTGGCGCATGCGAGATTTGGCGGTGAGACTTTGGGTGAAGTTGAAACGAAGGTTGAAAAGCAGACGTATAAGTTTAACCAAGAAGAAATTGACGAGATTGTTCAAGCGCGATACGAAGAGATTTTTGAGGCGATTGCTAAAGAGCTGAAGCGAGCTGGGCGATTAGGAAAGCTGCCGAGTGGCGTTGTGCTGGTTGGTGGTGCGGCGAAAGTCAAGGGTATGGTAGAGTTTACGAAAGATCAATTGAGCGTGGCGGCACGCTTGGGTGTTCCGGCTGGCTATAGCGGAGTTAGCGATGAAGTGAAAGGCGCGGAGTTTTCGGCTGCGGTTGGTCTGATGTTGATTGATTCTATGGGCATTTCGCAGCAGGTAAAACCGATAGTTGGCGCAAATGATGTCACTAAAAAAGCTGGCGGTTTACTCAAAAATATTTTCGCTAGATTTAAATAAATGATATACTTTATGTAAGGATTAAGAGAGGGAATATATGCCGCAAATACAACCAAGTGAAGTTCAAACATTTGCCAGCATAAAAGTCGTCGGTGTCGGCGGCGCTGGTGGCTCAGCTATTAACCGAATGAAAGACGCTGGTCTAACTGGCGTTCAATTTATTGCTATGAATACGGACGCCCAGGCGTTGCATAATTCGAAGGCTGACATAAAAATTCATCTTGGTCGTGACGCAACTAATGGTTTGGGTGCGGGCGCCGACCCTACTGTTGGCGAGGCTGCAGCTAATGAATCTCGTGACGAAATTAGGGAAGCGCTAGAAGGCGCGGATATGGTATTTGTGACAATTGGTGCTGGTGGTGGAACTGGTTCCGGTGCTGGCTATGTTGTAGCAGAAGTGGCGCGCGAGCTTGGTATTTTGGTGGTTGGCGTGGCAACTCGACCGTTTAGCTTTGAGGGTGAAAAGCGCCGAGTTAACGCGGATTGGGCGATTTCTCACTTGGGACGCGAGGTTGATACCTTGATTACGATTCCAAATGACAGATTATTGCAAACGATTGATCGTCGAACGCCGCTACTAGAAACATTTAAGATTGCCGATGATGTTTTGAGGCAGGGTGTTCAGGGTATTTCTGAACTGATTACTGAGCATGGTTTGATTAATCTCGACTTTGCCGATGTTAAGGCAATTATGAGCAATGCCGGTTCAGCTTTGATGGGAATTGGACGAGCGAGCGGTGATGACCGAGCGGTTCAGGCGGCGCAACAAGCTATTGAAAGTCCGCTAATTGAGGTATCGATTGATGGCGCCAAGGGTGTGCTGTTCAATGTCACTGGTGGTTATGACATGAGTATGGCAGAAATTCAGGAAGCCGCAGAAATTATTACTAGCGCTGTTAGTCCAAATGCCAACATTATTTTTGGTGCGACTTTGAAGCCAGAAATGGAAGACGAGCTGGTTATTACGGTGATTGCGACAGGGTTTGATAGCGATACATTCCGTCAGCAGGAAGTTAGTCTGACTGTAGGCGACGACACGAAACCTGCCGAAACAGAAGTTGATGACGAAATGGTTAAAAATATTGACCTAGAGTTGGATAAGGAAGAGTCTGCCGAAAGTTTTGCGGCTGAGCCAGAGACTAATATTTGGGAAAATCCAACCGTTGAAGCTGACGATGATGAGGATGATACGCCGGCATTTCTGAGGCGACGAAAGAAGAACAAGGAGTAGATAAAATGGTGTTTAATATCGGCAATAGTCGCGTTATTGAATCACGCGAAGTTTCTGACGGTGCCGCAATTCGACGTCGCAGGGAAACCCCAGATGGTAAGCGATTTACTACGTATGAGCGAGTTGAAAAACCAAACCTGGCAGTGATAAAGAAAAATGGCGATCGCGAGCTGTTTGACCGAGTGAAATTGGCGAATTCTACACGCCGTTCGGTCGGAAAATTCTTTAAGTCTGACGAGGAAGTTGATAATATCATTACGGCGGTTGAAGACTCTTTATACGCGCTGGGTGAATCGGAAGTTACGTCAAAACAGATTGGCGATCAAGTTTTGGATGAATTAGAAAAACGTAATGAAGTGGCGTATGTTCGTTTTGCTAGCGTTTTTTATGAGTTTAAGACATTGGATGATTTTGTGGAGATTTTAGCGAAGCGACGCAGTAAGGGCGAGCGGGAATTGTAATGCGAGTAGTTGTGATTTATCGTTCGGAAAGCGATTATGCGCGCCAAGTTTCAGACTTTTTGCGTGATTTTAGCCGACAAACTGGTCGGATTTTAGAGGAAATGAGTCCTGATTCTGCAGAAGGTAATAATTTTTGCGAAGTGTATGACATTGTGGAGTATCCAACAATTATCGCGCTGAGTGACAGTGGTCAATTGCAAAACCTTTGGCGTGGCTTGCCGCTACCAACAATTAGCGAAGTGAGTTTTTATGTTTAATAAAATCAAAAACTGGATATTTCACGAAGACTTGAAAAAGCAAAATTTGGCGGTGTTTGTAATGCTTGTCGGTAGTGGACTGGGGTTATTGGCATCATTCGTATTATCTATTGAAGCCTTAGAATTAGCAAAAAACTCTCACGCTGTATTAAATTGCGATTTTAGCTCGGCTCTGAGCTGTTCGGCGGTGGCGAATCATTGGTCGGCGGCTATTTTAGGATTTCCAAACAGTTTCATTGGCGTGATGACTTTGCCTGTTATGGTAACAATTGCAGTGGCGTTGTTGGCGGGAGCGAAGTTTCCAAAGTGGTTTGTGCAGGCAGCGCAGGCTGGCGCTATCATCGGAATGATATTTGCTATTTGGATGTTTTATATGAGCTACGTCGAA
>UNSR01000019.1:0-7214 GCA_900557595.1 Candidatus Saccharimonadota bacterium
TTAAAGAAATTTACCGAGCGCGAGCTAATCCAATTGGAAAGTGAAATTGGCGCAACAATTTTTGGCGAGAAGCCGGCGTATGTTGCGCGACGAGAATTTTTTAATTTAGATAAAGATACTTGGATTTGGTATGAAGAAGTTGCTGACGGTAAGGGTGGCCGGCAAGAATTGACTACGCGTTATGAAGTTCAACCAAAGGGAATTTTGAAGATTCAGCCGAATTATCGCTATAGTTACTTGGAGGGCGACGAGCTTCAGAATTTTGTCTTGGCAACTAAGGAATATTACGAGCGAGTTTCTCGACAATTGTATAAGAAAGATCCGCAAACCGGTCAGCCTCGTGGATATAATAAAAAAGTGAATAAAGACTATATCTATCTTGATCATGCTGCTGCCACGCCAATGGATCCATTGGTGATTGAGGCGATGTTGCCATATTTTTCTGAAAAGTTTTTCAATCCGTCTAGTCCTTACGCTCCGGCAATATTTACAAAGCGTGAATATCAAGACGCGAAGGCTCGGCTGGCGCGCTGCTTGGGCGTGATGGCTGACGAATTAATAATGACAGCTGGAGCAACTGAGTCTGTCAATTTGGCGTTCAATGCAGCAAATGGCGTAAGTTTAATTTCGGCAATTGAGCATGATTCGGTGATCAACTCTGCAAAAGCGTGTTCGGAAGTGAAGTTAATTCCGCCAATGAAAAATGGACGAATAGACCCGAACACGGTTAAAAAAATGTTAACGCCAGATGTTGGATTTGTTAGTGTTGCGCTGGTGAATCATGAGCTAGGCTACATCCAGCCAATTGAAGAAATTGCGGAAATTGTAAAAGCTGAGCGACTAAGGCGCCAAGAAAATGATGAACCTTTACCGTTGATTTTTCATACAGATGCTTCGCAGGCGGCGGCTTTAATTGACGTGAAGATTAAAAGGCTGGGTGTTGATTTATTGACATTATCTGCGGCGAAAGTTTACGGCCCAAAGCAGGTTGGTTTACTGTGGGTGCGACCTGGTGTTACGCTGAAAGCCAATATTTTTGGTGGCGGTCAAGAATTGGGTCTTCGCAGCGGAACTGAAAACGTTGCTGGCGTGGTTGGGTTTGCGACGGCTTTGGGATTGGCACAAAAACGACGTTCCGCTGAAGTGAAGCGACTGCGAAAACTACGAGAAAATTTGGTAAAAGATTTGAGGCAGGCTTTTCCTGAGATGTTGATATCGTCAGATATGAAAAAAAGTTTGGTGAGTTTTTTGAATATATCATTTTCTGGAATTGACGCTGAAAGATTGGTGTTTTTATTAGAATCTCGTGGAGTTCTAGTGGCTACGGGCAGTGCTTGCGCGGCTAATTCTGGAACGCGTTCTCATGTGCTGGCGAGTATTGGTCTGAGCGAATCAGAGATTGACGGAAGTCTAAGGCTTACCTTAGGCAAGTTGAACAATGATGAGAATATAAAGCGAGCTGGCGAATTTATCATCAAAGCTGTGCAAGCAGAAATGAAGAGGACTCGTCGATGATTCATAAACTAGTTGGCTTGATTATTTTTGCTGCTTTGGTGATTTTTGGGCTTAGCGCATATTTGTCACCGAATGATTTGGGAAAATGTCAAGGCGTGGGCGAAGGCGATTGTCGTAAGGCTGATGCAATAGTTGTTGTCAGTGGTGGTGATACGAATGCGCGAACTGACGAGGCTATTAAATTATATAAAGAAGGCTGGGCGCCATTGATTGTTGTGTCGGGCGCGGCGGCCGATAAAACTGGCCCGTCCAACGCTAAGGCTATGTATCAGCGAGCGATTAATAGCGGCGTTCCTGAGAAAGCCATTGTTATGGACGAGTCTTCCGAAACGACCAGACAAAACGCCACCGAGGTGAAGAAAATTGTCGATTCGCGAAAAATTGAAGATGTGATTTTGGTGACGAGTGGTTATCATATGCGTCGCGCCCAGCTTGAATTTTCAGCGCAATTTAACGACGTGAAGATTCGAAGTCATCCTGTTGCTTCTGATAAAAACTGGAGCTCGTGGTGGTGGTTGACGCCGTGGGGCTGGTGGCTGGCAATGGGTGAATTAATGAGAATTGGGTTATTTGCTATGGGGTTGTCCAGATGAGTAAAAAAGTTTTTGTTGGAATGTCGGGCGGTGTGGATTCCTCTGTGGCCGCAGCACTTTTGGTTGAGCAGGGTTACGATGTAACGGGTGTTTATATGAAAAACTGGTCGGAAGATCTGCCTGGAATGCATTGTCCGTGGGCGGAAGATGTTGCTGACGCCAAGCGTGTGGCGGTTGGTTTGGGCATTGATTTTCGAGTTTTTGATTTCCAGAAAGAATATAAGCAAAATGTTGTCGATTACATGATTCGCGAATATCAAGCGGGCCGCACGCCAAACCCAGATATTATGTGTAATCAAGAAGTGAAGTTTAAGGTATTTTTGGAGGCCTCGTTGGCGGCTGGAGCGGATTATATCGCGACAGGGCATTATGCGCGCGTTGCTCACGAATCGTCTTCGCCAGCCAAATTATTACGCGCTCGTGATGATAATAAAGACCAAACGTATTTCTTATATCGAGTGACTTCGGAGGCTTTGTCAAAAACCATATTTCCGTTGGGTGATTTTACTAAGGCGGAAGTTCGCAAAATGGCGAAAGAGCGCGGTTTGTGGACGGCTAGCAAAAAGGAATCGATGGGAATTTGTTTTGTTGGGCAAGTTGGAATTCGTGAGTTTTTGTCGGAATATGTTAAAACTGCGCCAGGAAATATCATTGACCAGCAGACGGGATCTGTCGTCGGTAAACATGACGGCGCAATTTTCTATACGCTTGGTCAGCGTCATGGGCTGAACGTCGGCGGAGGATTACCTTATTATGTTGTGGGCAAGGATATGGAGAAAAATGAGGTTTACGTGTCGCGCTCGATTGATAATGAAAGTTTGTGGCGAAAAGAACTTAGGCTGGCAGATATTCATTGGATTAATCAAGCGCCGCATAAAGATAGGGGTGTGCAAGTTCGACTGCGTCATCGAGGCTCTTTATTCAACGCGAAAATTGACGGAGATATTGTGCACCTTTCTGCTTCGGAGCGTGCCGTAGCCGCGGGTCAATCTGCGGTAATATATGACGGCGATGAATGTTTGGGCGGCGGAATCGTGAAAACAGATTGACGTTATGGGAAAAATAGTGTAAACTGTTCTAAAGTAAGGAATAATAAAACGTAGAGTTAAAGGAAGAATTAATTTTATGCTAGCAATTCGTTTGCAACGTTTGGGTCGCAAAGGTTATCCAGTATATCGCTTGGCGGTACAAGAAGCACATCGTCATCCATCAAGCGGTCGTGTAGTCGCTTATGTCGGTAGCTACAATCCACACACTAAAGAATCAAATATCCAAGTTGAATTGGCTCAGAAATATTTGGACAATGGCGCACAGCCAACACCACGCGTAGTTAAGTTATTGAAAGAAGCTGGCGTTAAGTTGCCAAAGTGGGTTAAGGAAGTCTCAGTTGATAAGCACAAAGCCATCCGTAATCCAGAAAAACTTCGCAAGAATCAACCAAAAGAAGAGCCAGCTGAAGAAGTAGCTGAATAATCTGTTGAGATTGGCGATTTGACCTATAAACCCCATCTGTAAGGTGGGGTTATTTTATGGTATAATTACACTCATGAATGCCCAAAAAATACGTAGTAAATATCTTGAATTTTATAAAAAACAAGGTCACGCCGTTGTTGAGCGTGCGCCATTGATTTTAACTAATGACCCGACGACTTTGTTTACGGGCGCCGGAATGCAGCCGATGATTCCGTACTTGCTTGGTGAGGCGCATCCCGAAGGCAAGAGAATTGCTGATTCTCAAACGTGTTTGCGAGCGCAGGACATCGACGACATTGGCGATAATCGTCATACAACGTTTTTTGAGATGCTTGGAAACTGGAGTTTGGGTGATTATTTCAAGGAAGAGCAAATTGATTGGATGTGGACGTTTTTGACTGAGGAAATTGGTCTTGATCCGCAGAGATTGTATGTAACGTGTTTTATTGGTGCGCCGGAATATAATATTGAGAAAGATGTTGAAGCGGCTAAATTGTGGCAGAAAAAGTTTGCAGAAAAGGGCATTGATGCAAAGACGGCGGACATCGGCAGTGAAGAGCAGGGCGCGGCGCGTGGCGTAAATCCAGGTGAAAGAATTTTCTTTTATGACGGCAGCAAAAACTGGTGGAGTCGTAATGGCGGTCCAGAAACTACTCCGGTTGGTGATCCGTGTGGTCCGGATAGTGAGATGTTTTATGAGTTTGATTTCATTGAGCACGATCCAAAATTTGGTGAAAATTGTCATCCGAACTGTGATTGTGGTCGATTTATGGAGATTGGCAATAACGTATTTATGGCGTATAAAAAAGTTGCTGAGGGGCAATTTGAGCCACTCGATAAGCCAAATATTGACCATGGATCTGGACTTGAGCGAATCGCGGCTGCAGTAAATAATGATCCTGACGTCTTTAAGATTAGCTTGCTCTGGCCGATTATTGAAAAGCTGCAAGATCTGAGCGGCAAGGATTACGCTTCACACACCGAAAGTATGCGAGTGATTGCTGACCATTTGAGAGCTGCGACGTTTATGGCGGTTGATGGGTGTGTGCCAAGTAATAAAGAGCAGGGCTATGTAATGCGTCGTCTGCTCCGTCGGGCAATTCGCTATAGTTTTGATTTGGGAATCGAGCAGAATTTCCTACAAGAAGTTGTGCCGACGATTGCTGATTTGTATGAAGCCGATTTTCCAGAGGTAAAGAATAATCGCGATAATATAATTGCCGTCCTTGTTAAGGAAGAGAAAGCTTTTCGACAGACTTTGAGAAAAGGTTTGCGACAAATGCAGCGCTATATTGACGATGGCTTGACTGGTGAAGAATTGTTCACTTTGTACGATACTTTCGGTTTTCCGGTGGAGCTCAGTACGGAAGAGGCGTATAAACAAGGAATTAAGCTTTCGGGCAATTGGCGCGATGAATTTGCTAAGAAAATGGATGAGCAGAGGCAGCGCTCTAAGACGGCTCGCAAGGGACAATTTAGCGGCGGTTTGGAAGGTCATGACTCTATTCATCTGAAATATCACACGGCGACGCATTTGTTGGGCGCGGCGTTACGTAAGGTTTTGAATGCGCCAGATTTACAGCAGCACGGAAGCAATATTACTGCCGATCGATTGCGCTTTGATTTTAATCACGATAAATTGACGCCAGAAGAAAAACAGGCTGTCGAAGATCAAGTTAATGCTTGGATTGATGAAGATTTGCCAGTTAGTTTTGCTGTTTATCCGACGGACGAGGCGTTGAGCATGGGCGCAATTGGCGCGTTCGGCGAGCGTTACGGCGACGAAGTTAAGGTGTATTCTATTGGTAAGGATGATAATGTTGTCAGCTTTGAAGTTTGCGGCGGTCCGCACGTCGAACACACTGGAATTTTGGCTGAAGATGGCAAGCGATTCAAAATCACCAAAGAAGAGTCTAGCTCGGCTGGAATTCGTCGAATCAAGGCTGTTTTAAGATAGATAATTAACTGTTGCTCTAAAATCACAAGCGTTATATAATATTCCTTATATGGCATTGAAAGACATGTTGAAGAAGTCTGATAAAGATAGTCGAGAACTATTGGTTAGCTTAGATATTGGTACGGAAGTGGTTAAGGCGTTGATCGCTGAAGTTAAAGACGACGAGCTGAAGATCATCGGTGTTGGGCGAAAACAGCAGGAAATGGGCGATATGCACAGTGGTGCGATTGCTGATATTGCTGGTGTTGTGGCGAATTGCGAGGAGGCTCTGTCTGAGGCCGAGGATCAAGCTGGCGTTCAGGGCAAGCGGGTCGTTATTGGTATCGCGGGCGAATTAGTTAAGGGTGTTACGAATACTATTCGCTATCGCAGGCCGCAGCCAAATAAGCCATTAGACATTGCCGAGATGGAGTTCATCATTGAGAAAGTCCAGGAGCGAGCTCAGGGAAAGGCTCAGGCGCAAATTGCGCTGGAAACTGGCAATGAAGATGTTGAGGTGAAATTGGTCAACTCGGCGCTGGTGAGTATTCATATTGATGGCTATAAAGTTTCGAACCCGATTAGTTTTCAGGGGCGAGATGTGGCAGTGCAGATTTACACGGCATTTGCTCCGATGGTTCATATCGGCGCGCTGGAGAAGGTTGCGGACGAGCTTGCGCTGGATTTGGTGGCTGTGGCTGCCGAGCCATTTGCGGTGAGTAGGAGCGTTTTGGGATCGGATACGGATAGCAATTTCACGGCGATTCTAGCGGACATTGGTGGTGGAACGACGGATATTGCAGTTGTTAATGACGGCGGAGTCGAAGGCACGAAGATGTTTGGTATTGGCGGACGAAGTTTCACTAGAACTATTGCGGCTGACCTGGATTTAAGCTTCAAAGATGCAGAAAAGTTGAAGCTGAATATTGATAATGAGAATTTGAAGCCTAGCGTAAAGAAAAAAGTTGACGCGGCGATCGACAAGACTTTGGAGGTTTGGCTATCGAGTGTTGAATTGGCGCTGAGCGATTTTGATAATGTCGATTATTTGCCGAATAGGATTTTACTGTGTGGCGGCGGATCGAGCTTGCAGAAAATTACTGAAGCTCTGAAAACTCGACGCTGGCCAGAAGACCTGCCTTTTACTAAGAAACCAGTAGTTCAATATATCAATCCAAGTGATATCACAGGGATAGTTGACGAAACCGGAGATATTAGCGATCACACATTTGTAACTGCAATGGGCTTGTTGCGAGTTGGATATGATACAATCATCGGTAGTCAAGACGGTAATAGTTTAGTTGAAAAAGTAAATAGGTTGTTAAAGATTTAAAATGAATAAAGACGTTATTTATATCGATGTAGAAGACGACATTACGACGATAATTAGTAAGATTAAGGCGTCGAAAGAGCGAATTATTGCGTTAGTGCCGCCTCGAAGAATTGGCGTTTTACAGAGTGCGGTTAATATTCGATTACTAGCTCGGGCGGCAACTTCGGCGGATAAGAGAATTGTATTAATCACGAATGATTCGGTTTTGGCTGGATTGGCGGCAACGGCGAAAATTCCTATTGCAAAAACACTTCAGAGTAAGCCGGAAATTGCGGAGATTCCAGTCCTGAAAGTTGATGACGACAATGATGTGATTGATGGCGGCAAACTGGCGGTTGGAGATATGGCAGATTCCGCGAAAAGA
>UNSR01000020.1:0-7089 GCA_900557595.1 Candidatus Saccharimonadota bacterium
TGAGCTTCTATATGCAAATCAGGACGCTTGGAAAAACGCCAACGCTACAGAACGCGACAACATTTTCAAATCTTATGCTGAACAATTGAAGCTTAATATCGATCAATATAAAACCGATATCGCCAGTAACAAGGTTAAAAATAAAATTGACTTCGATATGGCTCTCGGTCGCAAACACGGCGTTGCCGCAACGCCAACTTTCTACATAAATGAAAAAAATACTGAGATGGACAGCTCTGGCTCAATTGAATCATCAGTCAAGGAAGCCTTGAAAAAAGCTGGCGTTGAAGTAAAAGATTAACGCATTTTCACACAAACCAAAATCCCGCTCCGGTGCCTTGGAGCGGGATTTGTTTATAGTCGTCCCTATTCTATCGTTGGAGCGACTGCACTCTTTTTATTGTGCTATGTATGTTTGCCATTCGGCAGGCACCACATCCACCGCGATCTTTTTGCGCCTTGATGGCACAAATTTGATTGCTATTGGCATGTGTTTTGCACTCCTTATTATTATGTGCAGCCCCACGCGCTTCGACCTTTATCACTTAATATCAGCAATTTAATGCTTCGGCGCGAGACATGCTAACAATGTTACCAAACGTTTATTGGTACGTCAAGCAAAAACATTTTGAAAATGCTTATTATATCTATATTAGAACAAGCGAAGTCGCTTAGCAACAAACATAACAAGTAAAATCAACAACACTGTAAAACTAGTGATAACTGGATAGGCCCAAGGCTCGCCCTGAAATGGTAACGCGATATTCATTCCATACATTCCGTAAAAAACATTTGGAATAGCCAGAAGAATTGTTATGGCGGTCAATGCCTTCATACGTTGGTTCAGCGTATTATTAGCAACTGTCGAATAAGCGTTTTGGATACTGGAAATTGTGTGCGTACTGGAACTGATCGCCACTAGAACTTGTCTAATATGTAGGTCAACATCCTCCAAAGCCTCCAGGTCTCTGGTCTTAAATAAATGGCGACGGTTTTCCATCAGTTGCGTAATAACACGGGACATCCCTTCCAGACTGCTTCGATATTCATTGAGTGTGTCTTCAATTGCGACAAATTTAATAAAATCCGAATTCTCAACTTCATGACGACTTAGTCGCCGACGAGCATCGCTAATTTGCTCCGTTAACAAGTGTACGCGCTGTTCATATTGAGAAATAATATACGCCAAATTCGCAGCAAAAACTCCCGCCGGACGCTCGGTTGTACTAAATAAATAATCGCTAACCTCCAGAGGTGAAAATTTAACATGAGGCGATATTGTAATATAATGACCGCCGCTAATTGCAATCAAAAACGGTGCCGTTTTGCCAGAATCAGTTTGACCAAATGGTATGCGTGTAAAAATATATTCAACGCCATCAGAAAACTCCGCTCGAGGTAATTCGTGGATGTCCAGTACGTCACGGACAATATTAGCAGACAGCGACAAAGCCTTTGAAACTCGAGCAGCATCAAGACTCCCGGTCAAATTAATCCAACCGTTTTTATGCATTCGTTGAGCTTGCGTCAACTTTTCAGTCAACGATCTGCGTTCAAAATAGCCCACCATCATAAGAAAATTATAATATACACAAGCAATATTAGCAATCTGTCGAATTGCAATTAAACTTTAGCGGCGACGCAGGAAATAATAGCCCACAACGAATGCCAGCACTACACTAACTGCGGTAATTCCCCAAAACATCAATGGATTATCGGCACCTGGAATCGGCACGTTCATACCATACAAACCAGCGATCATCGTCGGAATAGTCAAAGCTACGGTAATTACGGTTAGCAGACGGATCGTTTCGTTAAGGCGCGTATCCATCACTGCCCTATAGCTATCGCGTACATTAGTAATCGTCCTCAACAAACTTTTACAACGCGCAATCACCTGCTCCAAATCAATCGAGATATCTTCAACGTCTTCCTTGTCATCAGCTTTCAATCGCAGCTTCTGAGTCGCCAGAAGTCTTTCAATCGCCCAGTTCATCGGAATTAGCGCGTCAAGATAATCATTCAATTTGCGCTCATACTCCGCCAGAGTGGCAATGTCATTAACTCTCAGCGTATGAATACTGTCCGTAGCCGCTCGCATCTGACGGTTAATCGTTGCCACACGCCGCTGATATTGCATTGAAATCGCCTCAACCATCGCCACCAAAAGCTCAACTTGTCGATCCGTTCTAATTCGCATCTTATCAATAAATGGCTGCCACAAACGCCCCAAACTATCTCTGGACAACGTCACGATATGATCTTTATTAATGCAGAATAAAATCGGCGTAGTAAAATCATTAAAATCGTCGTCAGTGTCTGGCAATCGCGCAATCAAATAAGTCCACTCATCATCAAACTCAATACGCGGCACCTCGTGCGGGTCAAGCGCGTCACTTATCAAATCCTCATCCAAGCCCAGCGTCAACAATTGCGAAACCTCTTCGTCGCTCGGTCTTTCGCAGCGCACCCACGAACCAGACTGCAAATTTTCTTGCGGGCTAATTATTGAATCACTATTTGTCGAACGAAGATATTGCAACATAATTTCATATTATAAAATAAAACATACATAAACACAAGAAGCTCCTGCGCCATTCACAGGAACTTCTTGATTTTTATTACGATTTGACTATCGTGCCTGCCGAGCCGCTAATGGCTTCAGCGGTTTTATCCAGCGAAGTAATAATCGCCGTACGCCCCGACTTTCCGTCTAGGAACGACAAGGCAGCCTGAGTTTTTGGCAACATTGAACCTGCCGCAAATTGCCCATCGTCAATATACTTTTGAAGCTCTTCTATTGAAACTTCCCCGAGAGATTGCTCATCTGGTTTGCCAAAATTAATTTTAGCAGCATCAACCGAAGTCAAAATCAACAAGGTATCAGCGTCCAAAAGATCTGCCAATTTTGCTGCGCCGAAGTCCTTATCAATAACCGCAGCGACGCCTTTTAATTGACCAGTTTCGTCTTGTAAAACAGGAATGCCGCCGCCGCCAGTTGAAACGACCGTCACACCAGCATGAACCAACGCCTTAATCACATCAGCCTCAACAATCGTCTGAGGTTTTGGCGAAGGAACGACGCGTCGCCAACCACGGCCAGCGTCTTCTTTTACCGTGTAGCCGCGTTCGCTAGCGACGGTTTTCGCCTCGTCTTCCGAATAGAACGGACCAATTGGCTTGGTTGGATTTTGGAATGCTGGATCGCTTAAGCTAACAATCGTTTGAGTTATAACGCTAACAGCGCGATTGTTCATTTGATTAACCATAAAGGCGTCATGAAAAGCTTGTTGCAGCCAAAAGCCAATCAACCCCTGGCTCATAGCGCCAGAATCTTCCAGGGGCAAACTTGGCACATCTGGCGTATTAATCGCCTCTTCGTGCAACACAATATTACCAACCTGAGGACCATTACCATGAACGATTGCTACGTTATGACCAGCCTGGATTAACGGTAAAAGCTGCCGAACGGTTTCATCGGCTACTCGTTGCTGCTGCTCAGACGCGGCTTCGCCCTGCCGTTGCAGGGCGTTACCACCGAGCGCTACTACAATAGTACGCTTCTTATCCATAGGCTACAGTGCTCCGAAAATTGCAATAACTGTAATGCTGATAATAGCAAATATCGCCATAATTGGAGCTGAGCGTTTTAGCCAGTCGCGATATGAAACGCCAGCCAGCGCCAATCCACCCATCAACGATGCGATAGTTGGAGCCATCATGTTGATCAAGCCAGACGCTGTCGCAAATGCGGCAACCATAACTTCTTTGCTTGAGCCAACCAAGTCAGCAATTGGCGCAATAACCGGCATAGTTGCTGCTGCCAAACCTGATGATGACGGAACGATAAATGACATTGGCAAGTAGAATAGATATGCCAACACACCGACAACACCGCCACCAGCATCTTTCAGGAGAGATTCACCCCAGCTGATGATTGTGTCTTGGATCTCACCGTTAGACATCACCACAGAAACACCTGTTGCCACCGCGATAATCAGAGCAACCGGCAAGATATCTTTCACGCCGTCGATGAAAGTATCAACTGGGAAAACACCCTCTTTCTTAAATTCTTTGTAGTAAATTGCAGTTATTACAATAGTTGACATCAAGAACAGTGTAGTGATTTCGCCAAACAGCCATTCACCAAAGGCGGCACTATGAACCACACCAAGCGCTGCACCGATAACTGGTAAATTTGAAGCTCTCTTAAACACGTCGTCAAAGAAAGTAATTCCCCAGCTCCCCCAAGGAATCAGCGAAAGAATCATCAAGATAAATGTGATAGCGAATACGCCCATGACAACTTTTCGTGGGGTAGTTAGTTTTGGTATGTTTTCCATATCTAGAGCAGCCGTAGCTGGCTTATAACGAACATCCTCCTTATATTTGCCAGCCTTCACTTTTGCCGCGTAGCGCATAGTGAAGATAATTGCCGCAATCAGACACAGTACTAAAATGATAGACATAATTGGAATTACACTACCTAGCTTTACGTCTGCTGTTGCGGCTGCAGCACCAGTAGAGAATGGGTTAATGGTTGAACCGAGCACACCCGTACCGGCGCCAAGCACAATCACCATCACACCAGTCATGGCATTGTAGCCAGCAGCAATCATCATCGGTATGACGAGCGCGTAAAACGCTACAGTTTCTTCTTGCATGCCATAAGTTGTACCACCGATAGCAAATAGCGTCATCAAAATTGGAATGAGCCATTTTTCTTTACCCTTAAGCTTGCGAAGTAGCGCACCAAGAGAAGCATCAAGAGCACCGGTCTTCATGGTAACGCCCAAGAATCCACCAAGCACCATCACGAAGACGATGACATCAAGCTTAT
Organism: Candidatus Saccharimonadota bacterium; assembly: GCA_900557595.1. Lineage (GTDB taxonomy): Bacteria > Patescibacteriota > Saccharimonadia > Saccharimonadales > Saccharimonadaceae > Nanosynbacter. The sequence goes on from UNSR01000020.1 coordinate 4,841, forward strand.
TCGTCATGCCTTTAATCGGCGCAGTGAAGACGTCCCATAAACCTTGTCGATCATGCCTATCGACTTCAATCTCTTTACCATCCTTCTTTTCCTTGACAGTGCGATCTTTATTTACTACATGATACGACCCCGCGATACGATCGCCATCTTCGTTTGTCTTATATAGTCCAGAAGGAACAACCCACGTCAATGCCGCCATAACGATGATCACGACAAACAAAATAGTAAACGCCGACGGTGATCGAAGCTTCTGCTTTGCCTTTTTAATTTTTTCTACCATTGCCTCGGAGCCTCCTTAACCTCCTTATTACGACAACAACTACAATGTCAAAGCCATCACAGCCTTGATTGTATGCATACGATTTTCCGCTTGATCAAAAACTATCGAATGTGGCGAGCGGAACACCTCATCCGTCACTTCCATTGAATCTAAACCGAAATCTTCCTGAATTTTCTTTCCAGTAATCGTCAATGCGTCATGGAATGCCGGCAAGCAGTGCATAAACTTAACCTCAGGATTTCCTGTCAGATTAATCATCTGGCGATTAACTTGGAAATGTCGCAATTGGTTAATGCGCTCAGCAAACTTATCTTCCTCACCCATTGAAACCCAGACATCCGTGTAAATTACATCAGCACCGCGCAAAGCTTCTTCGAAGTTGTCAGTGATGGTGATACGTGCGTGACTTGACCTGGCAAAATGATTTGCCTTATCGACCAAAGCCTGATCTGGATGCAATTCACGAGGCGCCAAAATGCGGAAATCAAGTCCCATAATAGCTGAGCCGATCATCAGCGAGTTCGCCATATTGTTGCGACCATCGCCAACAAATACCAGCTTAGTTCCCTTCAATTTTCCGACATGCTCTTCAATTGTCATGAAGTCAGCCAAAATCTGTGTTGGATGGAACTTATCGGTCAATCCATTCCATACTGGAACGCCAGCGTGACGCGCTAATTCCTCAACGGTCGCGTGGTCAAAGCCGCGGAACTCAATTCCATCAAACATTCGACCCAAAACCTTAGCGGTATCTTCAACCGTCTCTTTCTTGCCCAATTGAATATCGTCTTTACCGAGGTATTCCGGCGCAATTCCAAGGTCATTAGCCGCCACCGTAAATGCGCAGCGTGTTCGCGTTGAAGTCTTTTCAAACAACAAAGCTACGTTTTTACCCTCATGAATTCGGTGCGGAATACCGGCATATTTCAATCGGCGATATTCACGAGCCGTATCTAACAATAAGCGAACCTCTTCAGCGGTATAATCGCCTAAAGTTAGTAGCGATCGTCCTTTCAAACTCTGAGCCATTAGAATACATCCTCTCGTACTAGCGGCATACTCATACAGCGTGGACCGCCACGACCGCGTCCAAGCTCAGCGCCACTAATTTCAATAACTTCGATACCGTTTTCGCGCAATTTCTGGTTAGTTACGTAGTTGCGATCATAAGTCACCACAACACCCGGCGCAATCGCCAAAGTGTTTGAACCGTCATTCCATTGCTCACGAGCAGCAGCAATCGGATCACCACCACCGCACTCAATCAACGTAACACTCGGCAAGCCCAGCGCAACTCTCAAGACGTGTTCCAGGTCTGTTTCATGCGTAATTCGTGGGAATGGCTGACCTTCAACCTTCTCCAAAATGAAACAATTCATCCTGCCGCCATGGTCGCGAATTTCTGGGTGAATCGTAAACTTATCACGATCAATCATCGTAAACACGGTGTCTAGGTGCATAAAGGCGTGAGATTTTGGAATTTCCATAGCGATGACTTTCTCGAATTTCGAGCCAGCAAACAGCTTGGTTGCCATCTTTTCAATTGCCTCAGCAGTTGTTCGCTCTGAAACACCAATTGCCATAACCTTATTGCTTAATACTAATTCGTCGCCACCTTCCATCGAGAATTTCTCTGTGCGGTTGTACCAAACTGGCGCACGATTAGCAAAACGTGGATGATGGTCAATGATGTAGCGCATAAATAGCGACTCACGACGACGAGCCGTCCAGTGCATCTTATTGATTGTCAAACCATTACCAATTGCGGCAGCTGGGTCGCGTGTAAAGTATAGGTTTGGCATTGGATCGAGATAGAACGGATAACGATTTTTCTCGATCATATTATGAAGTTGCTGATGCTGATCTGGAGGCAAAGTAATTTCATCCTTGCGAACCCCAGCCATAATCTTGCGGATCATAGCGTGAGTTGGCAAGTCTAACAAAAATTGACGCAATGTTTGAGTAACGC
>UNSR01000021.1:0-7011 GCA_900557595.1 Candidatus Saccharimonadota bacterium
TCTGTACTAACGCTTAGAGAATTGTTCGCGCTTACGAGCGGAACGAAGACCGTACTTCTTGCGCTCTTTCTCGCGTGGGTCACGCTTCAATAGCTCAGCCTTCTTCAGAACTGGACGCAGGTCAGCGTGAGCTGCAGTCAAAGCTTTTGCGATACCAAGCTTGATAGCATCAACTTGACCAGCTAAGCCGCCACCCTTAACTAGGATGGTAACGTCGAATTCTTTTTGCTTGCTGACAATTGCAAGTGGATCGGTTACTTCTGCTAGTAAGGTTTTGTTGCCATCCAGGTACTCAGCGGCAGGTTTGCCGTTGATAGTGATAGTGCCTTTTCCAGGAAGCAATCGAACGCTTGCTGAAGCACTTTTGCGTCGACCTAAGCCGTAGAAATAAGTATCAGCCATATTACTTCACCTCAACTTTCTCTGGTGTTTGTGCTGTGTGAGCGTGGTCGCTGCCAGCAAAAATGCGTAGACGCTTTAGGCGCTCTGCTTGCAATTTGTTCTTTGGCAACATACCTTTAACAGCTTCTTCAATAATTCGCTCTGGGTGGCGTTCGCGCATTTCTTTGAATTGCGTTTCCTTAATTCCACCTGGGAAACCACTGTGGCGATAGTAATACTTATCAGTTTCCTTGTATCCAGTAACGACTGTTTGCGCAGCATTGATAACAACTACGTAGTCGCCACCGTCAATGTGAGGAGTGTAAGTTGGCTTGTATTTACCAGTCAAATGCTTGGCAATTTCTGTAGCCAAACGTCCAAGTGGTAATTCGCTAGCGTCAAACAATACCCAACGGCGAGAAACTTCAGATGGTTTTTGTGAATAAGTCTTCATCTTATTTTCCTTCCTTTGGCATTGGTTTAATATCGTCAACAAACTCGATGATCGCCATTTGAGCGCCGTCGCCGACTCGCAAACGTGTTCGTTCAACGCGAACGTGTCCGCTGGTTCGACCACTTAGCTGTGGCGCGATTTCATCAACTAGTTTGTAAGCAGCGGCGCGTGTGCTTAATGCTGCAATCACCTGACGTCGGCTAGCTAGGTCGCCCTTTTTAGCCTTGGTGATGATTTTTTCAATGTGACGCTTTAGTTCCTTAGCCTTTGGCAAGGTGGTCTCGATCTTTCCGTACTCAACCAAGCTGGTAGCCAGACCTTTGAGTAGGGCTCGTCGCTGATCACGCTCGCGGCCGAACTTGCGCCCTTGATATCCGTGTCTATGCATAGTTAAAACTCCAACTCCGCCATCTTGTCACGTACTTCGTCTAGTGCCTTTGAACCGAAACCTTTCAATTCTCGCAAATCTTGCTCGGTCAAAGTTACCAAATCGCGAATAGTGCGGATTTCATTGTTAATTAGCGCGTTCGTCGTGCGGGCGCTTAAGTTTAGCTCTTCAATTGGCATTGCTAGCTCTGACTCTTCGTCTTCCTTAGCTGCGCCAAGTGCTGGTGCGCCAGTTACCATCGTGTTGCCAGCCAAAGCTGTGTATTGGTTGACAAGAATCGCTGCTGCTTCTTCGAACGCCTCACGAGGTGTGATTGTGCCGTTAGTTTCAACAGTGATTGCCAATTTGTCCAAGTTTGTTTCCTGACCAACACGAGTTGAGTCGACTTTGTAGCGAACGCGCAGAACTGGTGAGTACATTGCGTCGATAGCAATCATGTCGCTGTGCAAACGCTTTTCGCTTGACTCTTCAATTGTCTGATAACCGCAACCTGCCTCAACTACCAAATCCATAACCAAATGCTTGTTTGGGTCGTCGATTGTAGCAATTACTTGCTCTGGGTTGACAACTTCAACATCAGCATTAGTTTTAATGTCAGCGGCAGTTACTTCGCCAGCGCCAGATTTCTCAATGCGTAGTTCAACTGGATCATCAGTAAATACGCGCAGGTGAACGTTTTTCAAGTTCAACATAATGTCGACAACATCTTCTTTGATGCCCTCAACAGTAGTAAACTCGTGAGTTGCGCCCTCAATTCTGAAAGCTACAACCGCGCCACCACGAACGCTTGACAATAGAACGCGTCGCAATGAGTTACCAAGAGTATTACCGTAGCCTGGGTGAAGTGGCTCGATTAGAAAAGTAGCACTGGTTTCTGAAATATCATCAACGCTCGCGAGTGCTGGATTGTAAATTGCTTTTGCCATAATTCTTCCCTAACCCTTCTTTTATCGTGAGTAATACTCAACAATTAATTGCTCGTTGATGTCAGCTTCTGCTTCCTCGCGCTTTGGCAAACCAGTTACTTCAATCTTCAGCTTCTTGCTATCAGCTTTTAGCCAACTTAGTGGACCTTGGACTGAATTGTTGATTACATCGTCAATTCGCGTAAAGTACTCTGACTTGGTGCTCTTTGGACGAACCGTGATGACATCGCCAGCTTTAACGCGAATCGATGGAATATCGACGCGTCGGCCGTTCAATTCAAAGTGTCCGTGGCTAACTAGTTGACGAGCTGCGCGACGTGATACGGCAAATCCAGAACGATAAACAACGTTATCCAAACGGCGCTCTAATAGCTTCAACAAGTTTTCGCCCGCCAAACCTTCTTGAGCGCGTGTTGCTTCGTCCATCAAGCGAGCAAACTGCTTCTCGACTAGACCGTACAAGCGACGAACTTTCTGCTTTTCACGAAGCTGTGTAGCGTATAGACTTGGCTTATTCTGACGACCATGCGCATGTTGACCTGGAATGCCAGATTTTTTCGCCAAAATTTTATGTGCTTTTGGATGAAGCGCATAACCTTCGCGGCGGCTTTGCTTGACAATTGGTGAATTATCTCGTGCCATAATTATGCCCTCCGTGCCTTTCGTGGACGAACACCGCCGTGAGGCACACCAGTTACGTCCTTAATGCTTTCTACTGATATGTCGAATGCGCTGACCGCACGAATAGCGGCGTCACGACCCAAACCGACACCTTTCACGAAAACGTCAACAGATTTCAAGCCATATTGAGTTTTCGCAGCTTCAGCAGCTTTCTCAGCAGCAACCTGTGAAGCATAGGCTGTACCTTTTTTGCTTCCACGGAAACCACATGCACCAGCTGATGAAGCGGTTAGTACGTTACCCTTCTTGTCGGAAAAAGTAACGATAGTATTGTTAAATGTTGCCTGAATGTGCAGCTGACCAGCTGGGACTGATCGGCGCTGCTTCTTCTTGGTAGATTTTGCGTCTGCCATTTCTTAGTCCTTTCTTTAGGTCTTACTTGCTGCTTTTGGTTGTGTACCGCCCACGGCGATGGCGCGACCCTTGCGAGTTCGTGCATTCGTACGAGTCCGCTGTCCGCGTGTTGGCAGTCCTGCTTTGTGGCGAAGACCGCGATAGGCGTTGATATCCTTCAAGCGCTTAATATTATTTGCCACCAAGCGCTGGAGATCACCTTCAACGGTGTATTCGCTGTCAATAATTTCGCGAATCTTGTTTTCTTCAGCCTCGGTGAGATCTTTCACCCGAGTGGTCGGCTCAATTTTAGCCGCCGCAAGGATGCTCGAAGCGTGCTTTGGCCCAATACCGTAAATATAGGTGAGCGCAATTTGCACCTGCTTCTCTGTTGGGATAACTACCCCAGCAATTCGAGCCATGCTTAACCCTGCCTTTGCTTATTCTTAGGTTTTTTCTTATTGATGATATATAGTCGGCCTTTGCGGCGAACGAACTTATCATCGGGACTGATTTTTTTCACACCTGCACGAACTTTCATAGAGTGCTTAAATCTCCCTTCCCGAGTAAACCCGAGATTACCGTTAATATTTAACTACCGACCTTGAGGTCGATCGTCACGTAGGCGGAAGCTGATTCGTCCCTTTGTAAGATCGTAAGGGGTCATCTCAACCTCAACCTTATCACCAGGCACCAGACGAATATAATGCTTGCGCATTCGTCCTGAAATGTGTGCGATGATACTATGGCCATTCTCCAGTTCCACCTTAAATTGAGTATTAGGCAGTGCTTCCACTACCTTTCCTACCATTTTGATGACTTCCTTTTGACTCGCCATAAGTTACAGTTGTCAATTATACAGTACTAAATACAGTTTGACAAGGGGTTTTCGCTGTAAATTTGCGTGCTATAATTGAGTCATCAAATTTAACATAAGGATTTTTATGGCAAGCAAGAAAAAATCGGCAAACTTTAAGGTTACAAAATCGAAGAATGAGATAATGGCCGCGGTGCTAATCGGTCTGGCGACGGCTTTGATAGTAATAGTTATTGGCGTAATTTTATTACACGCCAACCAAACTTCCGACAAGACGTTTCAAACAGTCGAAAATGTTGACGGTGGATCCGTGAACTTGGGTTCTCTAGGCTTCCGAATTGAAGGAGATAAATTAGTTATTCGCAACGATTCAACTACGCAAGAGGTTCGCTATTTTCTGAAGACAGAAACTAAAAAATCAGGCTGCAAGGATAACAACAGCGTAACTGTGGTAATTGCCCATTCCCAGGACGAGAAACAGTTGTTGCTGGGCTATGGTTGCGGCAATTCTGCGGCGCGAATGTTTGCAGTCAAGAAAGATGGCGGATGGAAAACGATTTCCCCAACCAACCAATTTAATTTGTTCAACATTCCGAGCTGTAAGATGGTTGATGAAAATAACATTAGTAATGAAATTGCTCCAGTCTGCCAAAATGAGAAAAAAGTTGGCGACAATTTATCTTACGATTACAAAATACGATAATCCATTCACAAAAAGAATTCCCCGCTTTTCGGCGGGGATTTTTAATGTCAATTATTTTTTCTTAAACAAACGACGCTTCTTACTCTTCTTTTTGTCACTATCAAGCAGCTCGTCTGGGTCAAAGTCATCATATGTAACCATCAGCGCACGAGAGTTGACTTGTCGCAGAGTTTCAAGGGCAACTGATACGATAATCAAGATTCCAGTACCACCGATTGACAAACGCAAACCCTGCAAGCCTGTCAAATTGTACGTGAGATATTCCGCGACGAATGGCAAAATAGCCACGATTCCCAGGACGATTGAGCCGAACAAAATCAAGCGATTGACAGTTCTCATAAGGTATTTTTCAGTCTGAGCGCCCGGACGCACGCCTTCAATAAATCCGCCTTGCTTCTGCAGATTTTCGGCAATTTCGTTAGCGTTAAAGACAATTCCAGTGTAGAAATACGTAAAGGCGATAACCAAGATAAAATACAGCGTTGGGTAAATAAATGCTTCTGCAGTACTGCCGGTGAATGAGCCGGCGTTTGGAGCTTGGAACCAAGTGATCAATTTGTTGGCGGTCGGCAGAAGATCGGCGTTACCAGACGCTTTCATAACTTGACCAACAAATTGCGGCAAGCTCAGGAATGCAACTGCGAAGATGACCGGGATAACTCCCGCAGCAATTAACTTAACCGGCAAAATGCTCTTTACATCGCCGTAATTACTGTTTCCGTGAACGCGCTTTGCGTAGTTAATCGTAATGACGCGCTGAGCTTCGTTGATTTTAACTAGGAAGTAAAGGACGATGAGTCCGGCGATTGACATGATTAATATCGTCCAGAACATAACTGGGTTTACAGGGAGAGTGAACCAGTTGAAGACGTTTAAGCTGCCAGATGAGGTATTGAACAATGATGAGATTAATGACGCGAGCATTTGTGGCAATTGGCTAATGATACCAGCGAAGATTACGATAGAAATACCGTTGCCGATTCCCTGCTCAGTGATCAACTCACCGAGCCACATTAGAAGGACAGAGCCTGCTGTCATTGAAGTGATTGAAACGATCCATTCCATCATCGTAGGGTCGGCCAATGTCGTACTGCCGCCTTGAAGAACTGTTTGCCTTAAGATGAATATGAAAGCGATTGACTGGACAATAGCAAGTGGCACAGTGATAACACGCGTCCATTGCTGAATTTTTCGACGTCCAGATTCACCATCTTTATGTAGTTCCTCAAGCCTTGGGATGGCTTTGGTCAGAAGCTGAATGATAATACTGGCAGTAATGAATGGGCTAAGCCCAACCAGCACCAGAGAGAAGCTCGACAATGCACCACCAGATAGCAAGTTCAAAATTCCACCGAGGTCAGATTGCCCAAGTACCGACGAAATCGCGTTACGCAGCTGCGTTGGTTCCGCCAACGGCACTGGAATGTGCGCCAATAATCGATAAACAACGATTATTCCCACGACAATAAATAGTCGTTTTTGCATATCTTTATTTTTCAGCGAGCGAAAAATTATTCTCCAATTCATGTTTTAGCCCCTCATAGTCACTAACAATTCTTAACTCTGTTAATTATACATTACCTTAGCGGATATTTCCATACTAAAAACATAAAAGCGTATGCGTTATAATTGAGTCAATAACATAATGTAAACGAGGTATTATATGCAACAGCAACCTGAAATCCCATCAACTCCACCAATTACGCCAGCGCCAAACCCAAAATTGCCCCAAAATTATCCACCAAAGAAAAGTAAATTATGGCTATGGGTTACTCTGGCAATTGTGGGAGTGCTGGCGACAATCGGAATAGTGGTAGCAATTGTTCTTGTGTCAAATAAAACCGCTCCTTCAAAAGACACGAATATTTCGCGTAAAGAGGCGACCAAGCCTAAGGACGAGAAGAAAAGCGAAGACAAAAAGCAGAATTTAGCTAAATCAGATTCAAAATGTTTGACGTCTGCTGATTTTCGAAAAGCTGGCTATGGCTATATGAAAGACGGCTCTTTTACGCTTAGAGACGGTAAATATAATTTTAAAAATGTTTTCTTCAATGCGGATTCGACGCAATATACATACGAAGGAATTGCCGTTGACGAACTGGCTAAACTGGGGTCGCTATACAAATCAAACAGCCAAAAGGAATTTTCAATTGAGCTGATCGGTCAGACGTATGAAAGTTCAAAGACAAGCGCTGGCACAAAATTAGCCATGGAGCGCGCCGATAAAGTCAAGCAAGGATTAGTTTCGCAAGGCTTTCCAGAGAATAAGATTATTATCTCTGAGCCAAAAATCGCCAATCACGACAGTAGCGATGATACAGCCGACAG
>UNSR01000022.1:0-6889 GCA_900557595.1 Candidatus Saccharimonadota bacterium
TTTGGACGAAAAAGATTTGCCATTGCTATACGCTGGATATAGTCCTTGCTATCGAAAAGAGGCGGGAACATACGGCAAGCACACGCGTGGCCTGTTCCGAGTTCATCAGTTCAATAAGTTGGAAATGTACGCGTTTTGTTTGCCTGAGCAATCTAAAGAAATTCATGAGAAAATTCTTAGCGTTGAAGAGGCGCTTTGGCAGCAAATTGGGATTTCTTATCACGTGGTTAATATTGCGGCGGGCGATTTGGGTGCGCCGGCTGCAAAGAAGTACGACATTGAATATTGGTCGCCAGTTGACCAAACTTATCGTGAGCTGACGAGTTGTTCGAATTGTACTGATTATCAAGCTCGTGGTTTGAATATTCGAGTCAGGCGAGAAAATGGCGCAATTGAATCTGTTCACACATTGAATGGAACTGCGGTGTCGCTGGCTCGCTCATTGGTGGTGATTTTGGAGAATTTCCAGAATCCAGATGGAACTTTGACTGTCCCTGAAGTACTTCGTCCATATATGAATGGTCGTGACGTGATATAATAGAGAGCATACTAGTTAGTAGGAGGAAAAATGATTAAGGATATTACAATTACTGGCGTTAAATATGAGCTGAACGCTACAACAAAAAAATACGTTGAAAGGAAAATTGGTTCGTTGGGAAAATATTTGCCACGCCACGCGCGAAAAAGTGCGTCTGCAGATGTGAAGATTAGGCAGATTGACAATCCTGGCGGCAACAAATACGAAGTTGAAGTTATCATCAATGTGCCGGATAAGAAAATTATAGCTAAGGATTCGACCATGAACGTTTTGGCTGCGGTGGATATTGTTGAAGCTAGGTTGAATGGTCAAGTTCGTAAGTATAAAGATGATGTGCTAGCTCACGTTGGCGGAAGCCGCGGAGTTTTGGCGAAGCTAAAGCAAACTTTCGGTCGAAAATAATTGATAGATGAAATTAGCAGGAAAGCGTTCAGATTCTGGGCGCTTTTTCTTTTCAAATTGCCCGAAAAAAGTTATAATAAAAGAAGTTTTTGAAAATGCCTGAAAGTGAGGGAGTTTTAAGGTTTATGGCAATTACACAACAAAAAGCGCTGAGTAAGATTTTTGGCGATCCACAGAAGAAGATTTTGAAACGATTGCGTAAGCAAGTTGACGTTATTAACGGTCTGAATGATAAGTACGAAAAGATGTCTGACAAGGAGCTTCGGGCGCAAACTGATGAGCTGAAAAAGCGTTTGTCGAAGAAGAGTGTGACACTTGATACGATTTTGCCGGATGCGTTTGCTGTAGCAAGGGAAGCCGCTAAGCGTGTGATTGGCGAGCGTCCATATGATGTGCAGTTGATTGGTGGCATGGTTCTTCATGAGGGCAACGTTGCCGAGATGAAGACCGGTGAAGGTAAGACTCTTGTGGCGACATTGCCGACTTACTTGAATGCCTTGGAGGGCAAGGGTGTTCACGTGGTGACGGTTAACGACTATTTGGCGCAGCGCGACGCTGGTTGGATGGGTCAAGTATATGATTTCCTAGGTCTGACTACTGGTGTGATTATTAACGAAGCGTCATTTGTTTATGATAAAGATTACGACAATGAGCATCACGACGATCCTCGAATGCGAAAACTTCGTCCAGTTTCGCGTAAGGAAGCTTATGCTGCGGACATTACTTACGGAACTAACAACGAGTTTGGCTTTGACTATTTGCGCGACAATATGGTTAACGACGTTGATTTGCTCAGGCAGCGTGAATTGAACTTCGCAATTGTTGACGAGGTTGACTCAATTTTGATCGACGAAGCTCGTACGCCACTTATCATTTCTGCTCCAGCGGCTGAAAATCCTGACAATTATTACACGTTTGCTAAAATCGCCGCGAAGTTGGTTCCGGAAGATTACGTTTTGGATGAGAAGCGTCGAAGTGTTGCTTTGACTGATGAAGGTGTTGAAAAAGTCCAGAAATTGCTGGGAATAAAAAACTTGTACACACCAGATCACGTACGTAGTGTTTATCACATGGATCAGGCTTTGCGGGCGCAGACATTGTTCAAGCGCGACAAAGATTACGTCGTAACTAATGATGGCGAGGTGATCATCGTTGATGAACATACTGGTCGTTTGATGCAGGGTCGCCGCTACAACGAAGGTTTGCACCAGGCAATTGAGGCAAAAGAAGGCGTTCCTGTGCTGGAAGAGAGCATGACCTTGGCGACAATTTCATTCCAGAATTACTTCCGTTTGTACAATAAATTGAGTGGTATGACCGGTACGGCATTTACCGAAGCTGAGGAGTTCCAGCAAATTTATTCACTTGACGTTATCCAAATTCCACCGAACAAACCAGTTATTCGCGAGGATAAGGAAGATCTGATTTTCAAGACTGAAAAAGCCAAACTTAAAGCTGTCGCTGAGGCGATTAAGGATTACCACAAGCAAGGTCGTCCTGTTTTGGTTGGCTCTGGTTCTATTGAAAAGAACGAGCAAATTGCCAAATATTTGGAAAAAGAAGGTATTAAGTTTGAGATTTTGAACGCTAAGAACAATGAGCGTGAGGCTGCGATTGTTGCAAAAGCCGGCGAAAAAGGTGCAATTACTTTGGCCACGAATATCGCTGGTCGCGGTACGGACATTAAGCTTGGCAAGGGTGTCAAGGAACTTGGCGGATTGGTTGTTATCGGTTCAGAGCGACACGAATCACGCCGAATTGACAATCAGCTGCGTGGTCGTGGCGGACGTCAGGGTGATCCAGGTGAGACTCAGTTTTACGTTTCGACCGAAGATGATTTGATGCGAATTTTCCAGGGCGAGCGAATTGCATCATTGATGGACAGATTGGGTGTTGATGATGATACGCCAATCAGAACTCGGGCTGTGTCGAAAACATTGGAAGCGGCGCAGAAGCGAGTTGAAGGCTACAATTTTGATACGCGCAAAAATGTTGTTCAATACGACAATGTGATTAACCGTCATCGTCGCGTCGTTTATGTTATGCGACGTAGGATTTTGGAAGGCGACAATATTAAGCCAGAAATTGAGCGTTTGCTGAAGGCTAAAGTTCACGAATTGACAACTCTTCCATCAAAGAATAATCCAAAGTTTGTCGAGGATTTCTCGGTTATTTTCCCGGTTGATAAGGAAAAAATTGAAAAGGTTGGTAAGGAAAAGAAAGATCGTTTGCGCTATGAAAAGGCGCTGGAGCTGGCCGAAGAAGCTTACGCGGAGAAAGAAGCTGAGATTGGCGCCGATGATTTGCGTGGAGTTGAGCGCGAAGTTTACATGGCGGTGTTGGATACATTGTGGATGCAACATTTGGAAAATATGCAACATTTGCGCGAGGGAATTCACTGGCGAAGTGTTGGACAACGTGATCCTTTGGTGGAATACCGATCAGAATCCCAGAAGTTGTTTGAGAGTTTGCAGGCTAATCTTCGCGATGAAGTTCTGGCAACGATATTTAATATTCATAAAGCCGACGCTACAGTCTGTCAATCTCAAGACGATGAATATGACACCGAGCTAACTAGGTTGGCAGAAAATGCCGTTGAGCGTGGCGTAAATGAAATTGGTTCGGGCGAGGAAAATCGCGACGATGACTTCTCTGTGAAAAAAGGCAAGACTAGCGCGGAATCAAATCGTGCGAAGAATCAAGCTCGAAAGAAGAAAAAGGCTCAGCGACAGAACCGTAAGAAAAATCGTAAATAATCAGAGAATTAGGCAATGAAACATACAGTTGAGGAAATTAGACTGAAGAATGGTGCACGCGGCTTGTTGATTGACGTTCCAGATGCTACGGTAATGAGTTTTCAGGTACAATTCAGAGCGGGAAATCGCTACGTTCTGAATAAAGATATTTACGAAACGGCTCACATTATGGAGCATATGGCGTTCGGCGCGAACGAAAAGTTTCGTTCGGAGCATAATTATGAGCAGGAATTTACCAAGAATGGCGCTTATCACAACGCTTACACTTCTGACTATTCAATGGTTTATGAAGCGATTTGTGCGGATTTTGAGTGGGACAGGATTTTGGAGCTTCAGCGGCTGGCTATTACAACACCGCGATTTAACGCCGATGAGCTTGAGGCGGAAAAGGGCAATGTTCGCTCTGAATTGACTGGTTATCTCAACAATCATAACCGCGTGATGTGGCCGCGCATTCAGCAGGCGCTGGGTGAAGATATTTTGACATATAATCAGCGCCTAAAAACAATTGCTAATATTGAACTGAAAGACATTAAAAATCATCACAAGCGAACGCATACTTTGAAGAATATGCGGTTTGTGGTGGCTGGAAAAATGGCTGGGCGAAAAGCGGCTATTAAAGAACACCTTGAGGGCTGGCAATTGGAGACGGGCGAGCGATTCGTTATTCCGCGCGATGAACCACGCAGGGCTAACCCAGTCTTAGTTAAGCGAAAAGAGGCGACGAATTTGACGTTTGGCTGGTCAATGATGATTCCGCGCGAGTTAAGTGATGAAGAAGTCACGGCCATGAACGCATTGAATCACATTCTGACCGGCACGATGAGCTCGAGGATTTTTGGCGCGGCTCGTAAAAAAGGCTTGGCGTATGGTATTTTTAGTGATACGTCGATTGGTTTTTACGATTCGGCTTGGGATTTTGGCGGACAAGTAAATGTCGAAACTGCAGAAAAGCTCTTTGATATTATCGTGAGAGAATTGAAGAAAGTTTTGGCTGGATCTATTTCCGAAGAGGATTTGGAAAGTGTGAAGTCATATTCGTTGGGTCGTTATCAAATGGGCGCTCAAACTGTTGGGCAAGTAAGCAATTTTTACGTAGGACGATATTTTGCTGATGATTTCGTGAGAGATTATGCCGCCGTTCCAGATTCTATTTTGGCGGTAACTCCTGACCAGTTGATTGAAACGGCTCGTCAATTTTTTGCATCCAACACATGGACGTTGGCAGCAGTTACTTCGGAAGAAAAAGAGCTATTAACAAAGCTGTACGACAAGCTCGACAAGCTGTTTTAGGGTGTAATCGTAAATTGCCCGTGATATAATCAGGTTATGAAAATTGTCATTGCTGGTTTTGGTGTTGAAGGTCGATCTAATTTGCGTTATTTTCGGGAGAAGTTTCCGGAAGCTGATTTTTTGGTGGCGGACGAGCGTGAAAAAGTGGATAATTTGCCGGAAAATGTGGCTTATCAGACGGGATTTTCGGAGCTGGAGGATGCGGATTTAATTGTTAGGTCGCCAAGTCTTCCGCCAAAAAAGATAAAGACTAACGGTCGAATTTGGTCATCGACTAATGAATTTTTTGCCAATTGCCCAGCGACTATAATTGGCGTGACTGGCACAAAAGGCAAGGGAACGACGTGCAGTTTTATCTCGTCGATTTTGCGTGCGGCAGGTAAAACCGTTCATTTGGTGGGCAATATTGGCGTGCCAGCTTTGGATATTTTGCCGAAAATTGAGAAAAATGACATTGTTGTTTACGAATTATCCAGTTTTCAATTGTGGGATTTGCAGAAATCTCCGCATGTTGCCGTGGTGCTGATGATTGAACCTGACCACTTGAACGTCCACGCTGATTTTAATGATTATTTGGCGGCAAAAGCGAATATTACTAAGTCTCAAACCGCTGACGATTATGTTGTCTATAATTCTCAAAATGAGTTTAGTTCGTCGATTGCAGGTGCGAGTTTGGCGCAGAAAAAGGAATATCCATTTGTTCTCTCGGACGATATAATTTCTGCGATTCGCTTGCCAGGGAAGCATAATGTCGACAATGCTTGCGCGGCGATATTGGCTGTAAAGTCGATTTTGCCGAACGTGTCGGATGATGAAATAAAGAAGGGGCTTAGCGAGTTTACGGGGCTACCACATCGATTGAAGTTTGTTGCTGAAAAATACGGCGTAAAATATTACGATGACAGTATTTCGACCACTCCGGGCAGTGCGATTGCGGCATTAAAAGCTTTTGCGGAGCCGAAAATTTTGATTTTGGGCGGTTCGGATAAAGGCGCGGACTATTCTGAATTAGCGAAAGAAATTGCCCGACAAAACGTGCGACTGATAATTATCAATGGCGCTAACGCTGATGAAATTAGGGAAGTTTTAAGGGAAGAAAAAGTTGATTGCGAGATTGTTCAATTGAATATGACAGGAATGAAAGAAGTTGCCAAATCAGCCAAAAATAAAGCGCAGTCTGGCGACGTGGTGATTCTTAGCCCAGCGGCCGCCAGCTTTGATATGTTTAAGAGCTATTCTGATCGTGGCGAGCAATTTGTCGCCGCCATAGAAGAGCTTTAATCTTGATAGACTTCTGGTTTTAAGACGCCGATGTATGGTAAGTTGCGATATTGCTGGCGAAAATCCAGTCCGTAGCCAACGACAAATTCATTCGGCGTATCAATACCTACATAGTCGGCTTTTGCATCAACTTCGCGCCGCGCTGGTTTGTCTAATAGTGAACATATTTTTACCGACGCAGCATTTTTTGCGGCAAATAATTCTCTTAGCGCCTGGGCGGTTCGACCACTGTCAATTATGTCCTCAACTATCAACACGTGTCTATCCGCCACGTCGGTATCCAAATCTTTGATAATTTTTACAGATCCAGAAGATTTTGTGTCATCGCCGTAGCTGGAAACCGCCATGAAATCAATTTCCATATAGCAATCCATCGCCTGTATCAAGTCGATCATAAACGGCGCTGCGCCGCGTAAAATACCCACGACAACAGGATTTTTATCGTGATAATCCTCAGTCAATTTTTTTCCAAGTTTCTGAACTGCCGTTTTTATTTCTTCGTTCGTAAATAGAATTTTCTCAATATCTTTATACATCTTTTTATTTTAACAGAGAATTGAGCGCTGAAAAATGGTACAATAAAGTATATGCAACCGCTAAAAAAGAAAATTGGTGAATT
>UNSR01000023.1:0-6804 GCA_900557595.1 Candidatus Saccharimonadota bacterium
CGCAAATCCCAATTTATGATACGCAACCTTTTCCTGAATTAGCGCGTGTGTGCCGACCACAACATCAATGTTGCCGCTAGCCAAATTGTCCAACAATTGACTGCGCGCCGCACCTTTCACGTGGCCCGTCAGAAGCGCAACAGACACACCGAATGGCGATAATAACTCGTCAAGCGTCTTCGCGTGTTGCTGCGCCAAAATCTCCGTCGGCGCCATAATTGCCGTTTGAAAACCAGCCTTAGCCACTTCTGCAGCCACCAGGCCCGCAACGACAGTTTTTCCCGAGCCAACATCTCCTTGCAATAACCGATTCATCGGATGATCAGACTCCAAATCTTGCAGAATTTGCCACGCAGCTCGGCGCTGAGCGTTCGTCAAAGGAAACGGCAATTGATCGACGAAACTCTTCACGACCGACTTATTAAACGGAATTTTCCAGCCTGTTAATCTGGTCTGTTCTTGCTTATTAAATTGTGCCGCCAATATCATTTCGAACAACTCCTCGAACGCCAGGCGCTCACGACCGCGAGAAATTTCCTCGTGAGTTTTTGGCGCGTGAAGAAATTTAACCGCCTCAGAACGACTAACCAATTTTTGGCGCCGAATAATGTTTTCCGGCAAAGTCTCGGGCAAAAAATCCATAATTGGACGAATATTTTTCATCAAATCTTGCACGGTTTTTGGGCGAATATTTTTGATAGATTTATAAACCGGCTGAATTCCTGAATTATTTTCCGCAGCATTTTTGGCAATTTCTTTTGCCAGCTCGACGGACGGATTATTGATTTGATAGCGGTTATATTGCATACCAAATTGACCAGAAAAAATAAATTCCGCATCAGATTTTAATTGCGTTTCGCGGTACGGCTGATTGAACCAAACCGCCTTAACCTTGCCCGATTTATCCACCAAAACCGCGGTCGTAATTCTAAGTCCACGCCGAACAATACGCGTCGAAACCGACTCGCAGCGCGCCTTAACCGTAACTTTTCCCGGCTGAAGATCTGCGATATTAACCGCGGTTGAATAATCGTCATATGCTCGCGGCAAAAAATCCAAAGCGTCGGAAATCGTTTTAAGACCAGCCGCCGCTAGAGCCTGGGCGGTTTTCGGTCCGACGCCTTTAATTTGCTCGAGAGGAGTTGTTAATTTCATCTACGAAACGGCGTTGATACCTTCCAGAGCGTAAGCCGTATCTTCCCAGCCTCTTACACCGATTGAATCTACGCCCATTTGCTTCACTGGAAAATCATTGCCGCCTTCTTCAATTTTGTCACCAAAGAACAGTGTTTCTTCTTTCGACCAGCCATTCAGTTCAAGCAACCTGCCAATTCCATAAGCCTTATCAATTCCCGGAAGCGTAATGTCAGTGCTGGTCGTACCACCAATTCGCACCTCAAGCCCAGGCAGCTTCTCCGCCACCTTGTCGCGATATATCGGACGAACATCCTTATACTTCTCCGCCCACGCATACTTATCTTCAGGTGTAGCTTGCTGACCCAAAGCCGACATAGTAATCTGACTATGTCGATCTTCAATTATTTCACCCGCAGGATTCTCGCACCAAATACCCATTTCCTTCGCAACCTCTTCCAGTGCCGCAGTTATCTGAGTTTTTTGTTCATCAGACAAATCGTTCGCATACTGAATTTTCCATTCATCATCAGCGGCGTCAAATCGATAATATCGAGTACCGCAAGTCGGCATTGCGTGGAACTTCTGAAGCAACTCTGGAGTAACGTTCAGCCTGTCAATAACCTGCTTCTCTATCTGCTGAAACGTGCCGCCAGTAATCACGCAAACGTCATAATTCTCAAGCAATCGACTAAGAATTCCAGCCATACGGTCGCTAATTGGCGATTTTGTAATTGCTAGAGTATCGTCCAAATCAAAACCGATAATTTTCTTCATTATTCGTCCCCTTCCATAATTAATACGAACGTGTTTTTGCCCTTCTTTAATAACGACGTGTCATTGACGACTTTATTTTCGGCAAGTTTTTCGCCGTTTAGGCTAATGGCGCCAGATTTTAACAATCGCTTTGCTTCACCGTTAGAGCCAACCGCCCCAGATTCTACCAACGCTTCAATCACATCAATTCCAGCATCAACGCAAGGAATTTCTTCAGCCAAAGCGCCTAAATCATCGTCCGACAATTTCTTAAAATCGCCGCCACCAAACAAAACTTAAGTTACGCGCTCAACAGATTCGCGACGCGCACTACCGTGAACAATGTCAGTAACTTCACGAGCCAAAACCTTCTGCGCCGAACGCGCACCAGGATTTACGGCATGATTTTCAGCAATAGCTTCAATGGTATCGCGGTCTAGCGTAGTGTACATCTTCATGTAGTCGATTACACCGTCATCATCAACGTTCAGCCAGAATTGATAGAACTTGTAAACGCTAGTTTTATTTTCATCAAGCCAAATTGCACCGCCCTCAGACTTGCCGAATTTGCGCCCGGTTGATTTGTTGATAACTAGCGGAACTGAATAGACATGCGCCTCGCCGCCCTCCAATTTGCGGATAAGGCTAACGCCAGTCGTCGAATTCCCCCACTGATCAGCACCGCACACCTGTAGCGTAACACCGTGCTCTCGGAATAAATGTAAGAAGTCATAGCCCTGCATTAATGAGTAACTAAATTCAGCATAGCTAATACCACTGCCACCCTCGCCGATGCGCGCTTGAACAAACTCGCGATCAAGCAGCTGCGTCATCGACATATATTTACCAACTTTATATAAGAAATCGATATAGTTTATATTACGAAACCAATCGGCATTATTGACCAAATGAAAATCGCGTCCTTCAAAAACACGCCTGTACTGGGTCGAAATACACTCCACGTTGTGCGCAACTACATTAGCATCGCGAACTTCGCGCTCGTCCTTCTTACCATCCGGATCGCCAATCATACCAGTAGCCCCACCCACCAGCAAATATGCTTCGTGTCCATACTCCATAAATAGCCGTACCATCATCGCTGCTGCCAAATTACCAATCTGCATACTATCAGCGCTTGGGTCAACGCCAAAATAGAACTTGCGCGGCGTATCAACCTTGCTAATATCGTCGAATGTCATTTGATTGACAAACCCACGCCATTGTAATTCTTCTGATAATTTCATATCACTCCTTTTCTATATATTTAGTATAGCAATTTTACAATTGAAGCGAAACATATGCGTGATATAATAGAATTGTGAAGAAAAAGACTACGATAAGCACCGCCGGACACGGCTCAAGCGATAAGAAATCTCCGTCGAAACGGATGAACTTATATGCCAATTTGGCGCAGAAACATAAGACTAAAAAAGATAAGGACGCGCGCGAACGAGCGGAATATTTGGCTACTTTGCCGAAACATCCCGTAAAGCGATTCTTTTATCGATTACATCCGAAGCGACTAGCGAAATATTGGTTCTCCAAGCGCGGCGGACTGATGGCTCTGAAAATTCTTGGCGTCAGTATTTTGTTGATGCTGTTACTTATCGGCGGAATGTTCGCCTATTTCCGTAAAGACCTCGATAAAATTCGCCCTGGCGAGCTTGCTAAGCGCGTTCAAACGACTGTCACTAAATATTACGACCGCAACGACAATTTGCTTTGGGAAGATAAAGGTACAGGTAATTATCAATTGGTTGTCGAATCTGACCAGATTAGCGACTATTTGAAAAAAGCCACTGTCGCAATTGAGGACCGAAACTTCTATAATCACCACGGCATCAGTATTAGTGGTATGTTGCGCGCAATGCTCTCGACTGCTTCACGACGCCAAGTTCAGGGTGGATCAACTCTGACGCAGCAGCTAGTCAAGCAAGTCTTCTTCGCAGATGAGGCCGGCGACCGATCAATTAGCGGCATTCCTCGAAAGATCAAGGAAATCATCCTCGCAATTGAAGTCGAGCGCATGTATAGCAAAGACCAAATTCTGTCATTATACCTGAATGAATCTCCGTACGGCGGTCGTCGTAACGGCGCAGAGTCTGCCGCTCAAACATACTTTGGCAAGCACGCTAAGGATCTGACGCTGGCGGAAGCGGCGCTAATTGCTGGTATTCCACAGAATCCAACTTACTATAATCCATACAACACCGCTGGAAATAAGGCTTTGATTGCCCGACAACATACGGTTCTGGATTACATGGCTGAGCAAGGCGTTATCACCAAGGACGAGGCTGAAAAAGCTAAAAAGATTGATATCTTAAGCACACTTAAGCCACAGACTGAGCACTTGGAGAATATTAAGGCTCCTCACTTCCTATTAATGGTTCGCAATCAGTTGAGTAAAGAGCTTGGCGAATCAGTCGTTGGACGCGGTGGATTGACGATTAAAACCACCCTCGACTGGCGAATTCAGGAGAAACTTGAAAATGAAATGAAATCGTTCTTCGCAACGGGTCGACCAGATTCTGTGCGAATTAGTAACGGCGCCGCAACAGTCGAAGACGTTCAGACTGGACAAATCGTAGCGCTTGTTGGTAGCCGCGACTTTAATTACACTGGCTTCGGTCAGGACAACGCCGCAGTTTCCTACATTCAGCCAGGTTCCACGATTAAGTCACTCGTCTTTGCTCAATTGTTCGACAAACACGACAGCAAGCAAGCATACGGTAGCGGCACCGTCTTAGCCGATGAAAATATCGATAAACTGTACGGCGCAACCCTAAGGAACTGGGACAATAAGTTTATGGGCGCCATCAATATCCGAAGAGCGCTAGCCCTATCCCGAAACGTTCCAGCCATTAAGGCCGCTTACATCGTTGGCGACGGATCCGCTAAGCCTGTCGTCGAGGGAATCCGCAGGATGGGCGATCCTAACTATTGCCGTCAGGAAGAAAATGCCGGTGGTTACGGACTCGGTGCAGCAATTGGCGCATGTGGAACCAAGCAAACAGAATTGGTGAACGCTTACTCAACATTGGCGCGAATGGGAGTTCAAAAAGACATTTCAAGTGTTATCGAGGTAAAGAACAGCCAAGGTGAAACTCTGAAAAAATGGAAAGATGAAGGCAAGCAAGTTATCGATTCGCAATCAGCATACATCGTGAATGACATCTTGTCAGACCGAACTCCTGGACTTCACGGCTGGATGGGCGTCAATGGCGTTCGAACCTCTGCAAAGACTGGTACATCCGACAAAGGCTCGCAGCCAAAAGACCTCTGGATTATCAACTACAGCCCAGCTCTGGTCATGGGAATGTGGCTCGGAAACTCCGACACTAGCGTGATTGGTACATCAGCTTCTAACTACGGAATGCCGGTGATTAGAAAGGTTATGGAGTTCGCCCACACCCAAGTTTACGCCAAGGAGGGCAAATGGAAGTCAGGTCAATGGTATGAGCGACCAAGCGGAATCCAGACTGTCAACGGTGAGCTCTACCCGTCATGGTGGAATAAGAGACAAAGTCAATCTACAGAGAAAATCACCTTCGATAAAGTCTCTAAGAAAAAGGCAACAGACTGTACTCCGGATGGCGCAAAGGAAGAGATTGAAGTGACAAAGATTATCGATCCTTTGACTAAGAAAGAATCAATTACCGTTCCTTCAGGGTACGACGCGAACGCAGAAGATGACGTTCACAAGTGCGACGACACTAAACCGCAAATTGGAGCGATATCATACACCAACAGTGGTAAGAAATATACGATAAATGTCGACGTTACAGCAGGAACTTGGGGATTATCGGCAATCGAAATTACCGTGGATGGAAAGAGTATCAAGAGCTCAGAAATTACTTCAAGCGGCAAGCAGACCGCCACAGTAGAACTTGATACGGCAGGAGCACACACAGTTTCTGTAACCGTAAGAGACTCTGCATATTACACCGCCACTTCAACTGGCAGCATCCAAGTTAACTAAATAAACTATTGTTTATTTACCAAATTAATCAGCTCAGCCTCGTGTTGAGCTGATGTTTTTGAGCGGCCATTTGTGCGTTTTTTAGGAACGCTAGTCTTCTGCTTTACAGGTTTTTTCTGTTCAACCACAAGCTTCGCAAACATCATTTTTCCAGCGTCAGTCTGCAAGCTTCGGATAATCTCAATCTTCTTCGTTTGTCCAATGTAGCGCTTGGCGTTCTCGACAACCACCATCGTTCCATCTTTCAAATAGCCAACCGCTTGATGAGAATCTTGCCCCTTCTGCGACAGCTCCAAATCCAGCTCATCACCAGGCAAATAGCTCATTCTCAAACTTTTCGCCAGCTCATTGATATTCAAAACCTTAACGCCGTCAACTTGCGCCACCTTATTCAAATTGTAATCAAGCGTCAATACCGCCGCGTCCATCTCCTTCGCCAATTTCAACAAGCGAGAATCCACACCTTCCGGCACGCGAATATTATCGTCATATAGCTCAAATGAAGACTTCAAAATATCCTTAAGCTCCTTCACGACATCCATACCGAATCGCGCCCTTTCACGCTTGTCATGGTCTGCGCCG
The DNA here is from genome assembly GCA_900557595.1 of Candidatus Saccharimonadota bacterium. GTDB lineage: Bacteria > Patescibacteriota > Saccharimonadia > Saccharimonadales > Saccharimonadaceae > Nanosynbacter. The sequence continues at coordinate 6,452 of UNSR01000023.1, forward strand.
TCGGCTAATAATTGCAGCTCAGTCAATACACTCCTTGGTACGATAATTTTTCCCAGCAAAAATCCAGTCTTCGCCAGTTCAGTCACTCGCCCGTCCATGAGTACTGACGTGTCGACCAAAATCGGCGCCGCGCCCACAGATGAATTTCGTCGCGGTTTTGCCAAGAAATAAACCTCAGCCGCCAAACCAAGCAACATTATAATTATTATCAATCCGTAAAAATCTTTCATTTTTTCCCTTTCTATTGTAAATAGTCAATCAGCGCCTGTCGCATATCACTGACGCCTTTTATAAATTTATCTTTATGAACTTTTGGCGCAATCGCATAAGTGAAGCCCAGCTTCTTTGCCTCT
>UNSR01000024.1:0-6662 GCA_900557595.1 Candidatus Saccharimonadota bacterium
CCACTGCCAACGTTCGGATATAAGTTCCGCTTGAAACGTGAGTTCTAATCTTTAATTTGGGATATTCGTATGCCAATAGTTCCAACGAGTAAATTTCTATCACACGCTTAGGAATCTCAACTTGTTTACCTTTACGCGCCAATTTATACGCTCTTTCACCGTTAATTTTTATTGCGCTAAAAATCGGCGGCGTCTGCTCAATTTTTCCTACAAATTGACTAATCACTTTCCGAACTTCTTCCAAACTCGGCTCATAATCAGACACATCAGTAATTTCGCCTTCTGGGTCGCCCGTCGAACTATTCTTGCCCAGAATAATTTCCGCCTCGTACCACTTATCTAACTTAGTGAAAGTTTCGGCTTCCCGACATTTCTTTCCAGTCACGATAATCATTAGCCCCGTAGCAAACGGATCAAGCGTACCCGTGTGGCCAACCTTTACCTTCTTTCCTGCCTGATTAGATAAAACTCGTCGCAAGCGCGCTACCACCCCAAAGCTAGTCATTCCCTGAGGTTTGTCTATGAGAATCACTTCGTCCATCAATTATTGTCCTGGGATGTGGAATTGTGCTGGATTGAAGTCTGCGTTTTGAGCTGGCTGAGTTGGCATCGCGGTGATCGGCGCAGGCGCTGGAGCTTGCGGAGCGGCTACCGGCTCAGGAGCCACCCCTAATGGCGCAATCTGTGGCAATCCACTTACATCAACACCTGTAGGCGCTGGCGGCATTGGCGGCAAAGCGCCGAAATCCGGCATTGCTGGTGGCATTGGTAAATCGAAACCTGGAATGCTATTCTCAGGATTTGTTATTGCTGGCTCGATTGGCGCAATCGGCTGGCTCGGAGCTGGTGCTACTGGAGCGTTCAATTGATTTGTGTCGTTGGTAATTGCCGAAATAATCGACTCTTCAGATTGTGGCGCAACAGGTATCGTCGACAATTTTTGCTCAGCGGCGTTAGTTGTCGCGAACGGATCAATCTTTGGCGGTTCATCAGACGCGCCCATAGCCGCATTTAACGGAGTATCACCAAACGACGGCGTATTATCACCCACGTATTTACCGTGCGTTAAGATGGTTTTATTTTGATCGCTAGCCAATTCCCTAATCTTATCCTCGGCGGCCTGTGTAGTCGTTGCGTTCAGAGTGCCACCCATCAGTGGAGTTTCCTCAAAAGAAAGCTCGCCCTTTGAAACTATTTTTTCACTAGGTTTTTCTTCCTCGGCTTGCGGCTCCTCCTTTATTGGCTCAATTTTAGCCAATTTCTCTTCGGCAATCCTAGCAGACTCTTCTTGCTTTTCCTTCGCCGTCTGTTCAGCTACTTCATCAACATCGCCCTTCTTTTCGTGGCTAATCGACAAAGTTCCGTCCGCGTGTACAGTTTCCTCATCTTTCTCCGCTTCTTCAGTTTTATCCTCTGAAACTTCCTCTTTTTCTGGAGATTTTTCTTCAATCTTCTGCGGCTCGTCCTCTACTTCGCTCTCTGCAATCTTTGAAACCACCAATTGCTGATTTGCGCCAGCCGCCATAAGTTCTGCGGCCGTGGTCATAACCTTTGATGATGTATTTCCATTACTAAATCGGTCAGTCACTGCAACAATTCCCGTAAGCAAAGCCGTCGCCATCTGCTCGTCCAACGTTACTTTTGGCGTTTTCAGGTCATCAAGCAATTCCACAACCATTTCACTCACACCACTAGCATTAGATTCGTGCCAATCAACAGAACCAAGACCACTCTTTACGTCGCCCGCTGTTATAGCCACAACCGTAGCATCGTGCAAAATCTTACCGTGCGCAGTCAAAGCCGTATCAATACTTTCACTATTTTCAACATTTAGCGCCAGAACTAGCTCAACGTTATAATCGCCCTGTGAAAATTCCAAGTCTTTATCGGTAATCGTCGTACGATATGGCGTAATGAAAATCTTTACGGCGTCGTCAACAACTTTATAGCGCAAATGATCAGCCTTTTCTTTATCCAAGGCAATAATAAAATCACGTAAAGAATCTGCGGTCTGCTCAAACGTCTTATCAGGATTCAAGAACGTAATTGCTGGCGGAATGTCGCCACTAAACACAGCCGTAGCGTGCTTCCCTAGTTTATTGAGGAAAATTGTCAATCCCAATGCTGCCGACAATTCGTCAACTGACGGGCTAGAACTCACCGTCACTAAAATATTAGTTACATCCTTGATGCTCTGGATTACTTTTTGCTTTGCTGATCCGTTTGACATGATTTTTCCTATGTTTGTTTTTTGTAATTACGCTTGGCATCACTATACCATAAGCAGTACCATAAAGTCAATATCTAAGCCGCCTCTTTACAATTTATGCTATTTTCTGTATAATTCTTCCTGATTAGCGATACAAATCTATAGAGGTAAAGGAGAAACATGCCAATCATCAAATCCGCCATCAAGCGTGCTAAACAAACCTTAAAGCGCCGCGAGCGAAACATCAGCATTAAAAAAGACATTAAGACTGCTGTTAAAACTTTCTCTGCAGAGCCAAGCGCAAAAACCCTTGCTGCAGCACAAAGCGAAATTGACACCGCTGTTAAAAAAGGCTTGATTAAGAAAAATACTGCTGCTCGCCGAAAGAGCGCATTAAGCAAAATTGCTAAAAAAGCAGGTGTTACATTAGAAGCTGCTAAAAAACCAGCTGCAAAGCCAGCAACAGCTAAGAAAACTGCTACTAAAAAAGCTCCAGCAAAGAAGCCAGCTGTTAAGAAATCTGAAAAATAATCTGTAAAGATTACTAGAAAATACCCCGGAATTAACTGGGGTATTTTTATTTTCCAATTCCAACCAGCGCCGCCTCCACAAGCAGCCACGGATTTACAGAAGTCGTTTTCATTTGCAAGTCCGCCCGAAGTAGCGCGTCATTTATCCTCTTCAGTTTTTCCTTATCGACACCTTTTACTGAAGGCGCCAATTTTCGTAAAACATACGGACTAGCCGAAAAATCTGAAGCCACCGAATTACTATCGCCGTCAGCCAAAACCAACGCCGTCAAGTTAGTTGCCTGCGAGGCAAGCAATCCCATTGTCTGATAGGCGCCGTCAACGCCACTTTCCGACTCCAAATAGTTAATTATATCGTGAACCTTATCATAATCACCCGCCAGCGCCGAAATAAACAAATCAAACACATTCTCCGTCCTAGCCAGAGGTATGAAGTTGTCAATTAAATCATCCGTCACTTTTTCCGCCAGCGCCAATTGATCCAAAAAGTTGCTCAGCCGCAACTGATCAAATCCCAAACGATCAACAATTATCTCTGCTTGACGATTCGTTAATTCACACCCGCGAACCTTCGCCTCCGCCACGCACCACTTTAAAAGCTGCGGTTTTTGACGATCGCTAAGCGGAGAAAATTCCTGAACTTTGGCATTTTTCTGCAGCCACTTATACGTTTTCGTTCGCTTATCGATTTTATCCTCCACCAGAATAATCGTCCTGTCATCATCAAACTTCATATCTGGAAGTTGCGACCAAATCTCAGAATTTTCGCCTAGTTTTGAAATCAAATACACTGACGAGCTCATAAACAGCGTCTGCCCAATTGCTATTTCCTGCATTCCAGCCAGCGTCAAATCTTCGCCGTCAACTACATATTCGTTGCTGCCCTCGCCCTTTGGAGTAAAACCTGCGCCCTCAGCTGTTCGCAAGTTGACCATATGCGGCACGGTAATAAATGTGAAGCCCTGCTTTGTTACGTAATCCAAGGCAAATTGAGTTACGGCATTTTCCAATAAAGCCAAATCACCCTTCAAATAATAAAACTTCGCACCAGCCACCTTAGCGCCGCGTTCAAAATCCACCCAACCGCGGCTTACAGCATAATCCAAATGGTCTTTTGCACCAGTTTTACAATCGCCATAAACTTTTACCTCAACAGAATCTTCTTCGCCACCCAGAGGCACGTCGTCAAAAGTGATGTTCGGGACGTTTTTAAGAATTGCCGCAACTTTTTCCTCGGTCGATTTCAAATAGCTCTCACGCTCTGCCAACTCAACTTTCAATTGCTTGCCCTGATCAATTAACTCTTGGTCTGGTCGGCCGCCTTTCATTTTCGCTGAAATAACATTCCGCTGTTCGCGTAGCGCTTCAACCTGCTTCTGCAAATCGCGACGCTCATCGTCTAATTGCAACAACGTAGCAATATCAACTTTATAGCCTTTATCGTTTGCCGACTTTTGCACCAAATCGACATTTTCTCGGATGAATTTGATATCTAACATACTTTCATTATATAACAATTTTGAATAAAAATAGTCTCAAGAGCAGTTGAAATACTGCTAAATTTACCTCTTTTAAACGTGAGAAATTATTCCAACACCAAGCATAACCAGTAAAAACAGCCCCAGGACAAATCGATAAATTATGAATGGTCGAAAATTATTACTCTGAATAAACTTCAATAACCACGACACGGCCAAATAGCCAACACCGAATGAAATTACCGTGGCAATTATAGTTGGCGTCCAGCCAACGCCGCCAGAAATGTGTTTATATTTGGTAACAACTTCCAATAGTCCTGCTGCAACCAACGCCGGAATGCCCAAGAAGAAACTCAACTTCGTAACCGACACGCGATCAAATCCGCGGAATAAACCGACTGAAATCGTTGCGCCAGAACGGCTAACCCCCGGAATGAGCGACAAACACTGCCCCGCGCCAATAGCCAGCGTGTCTTTCCAGCTCGTCTCAGTTTCGCCACGCTTGTTATTTACCGCACGATTATCAGCCAGCCACATAACAACGCTCCAACCGATAAGCCCGAACGCCACAAACCACAAACTGCGCAGAACCGTTTCAACTTCGTGCTTGAATAACAGTCCGACAATCGCAATAGGAATTGAGCCGATAATAATTGCCCAACCATATTTATAATCAAACTTTCGACGCGCCCGCTTCCACCATAAACCACGCCACCAAGCCTGCAGAATTCGCCAGATGTCGCTCCAGAAATAAATCACTGCCGCCAGAATTGCTCCGATCTGGATTATCGCCGTAAAAGCCACGACACTCGGATCGTCAATTCGCATTCCCAGCAATTTCTCAGCAATCGTCAAATGCCCAGTCGAAGAAATCGGTAAGAATTCCGTAATTCCCTCGATTACGCCGAGAATAATCGCTTGCCACCAAGCCACGCTTAAAAATTACCTTTCATCCTTCAAGTGTAGCATTAGCGGTAAAATCATTCAAATGCATGAGCTTAAGATTCGGAATTTTCTGCTTCAATCGAGTTTTGATAGAACAAGCCGCTAACATTCACGCCCGCAGGAGCATAAATTTTCAAGCCAGTTATCGGTTTATAAAACTTCAAGCAGCCGTCAAAGAATATCGCGTTACACTTCTCAGAAACAGACAGTACGATTTTATCGCCATCGCGTCGCACGTTAATTTCTGGCTTATTCGCCTTTGGCAAATCCACAAACTCCGCTTCCACCTTAAACTTGTCAGAATTTATTCGCGAAACATTCCCCACTGGCATATCAATAAAAATTGAATTAGCGTTTGTCGTATCTGGAATATCGATATTTACTTTCTTCGTGAGCTGCTGCGATTCACGCGCATATTCCAAGCCAGCGTGCGCGCTAAATATTGCAGCGCTTGCCAAACTCATAAAAACAACGGATGCCGACACGATCATTGTGATTACAGACATTCGATTGACCTTCCAAACGAATATGCTACGCGTTACAATTGCACCAAATATCACCGCCGCGATTCCGCCAATTGCCAAGGAAGTCCACACTCCCCACGCCCACATTTGCATACCCAAACCGCCGAGCATATCAATCATGGAAACGCCGAGCGCCCCGCCAACAATCAGCCCAAACAGTATCGCTAGCGTCGTGAGCAGCACCACAGCACCGACAAAATATTGGAAAAATTTCGCAATTGGAGTTTTTCTGACAGACACAGTTGAATTTCCATCAGCAGAAACCTCCTTAAGAGCAGCCAAAGTTACTGGCTTTCCGCGCATTCGCAATTTGTCCGACGCGGTTTTTGCTGGCGGCATCGACACCCACATCGCGAGGTAAACCAGCACCGTCGTACCAAATGTTACGAACGGCGAAATAATTGCAAGCAGTCGCACCCACAACGGATTGATATTAAAGTACGCCGCTATTCCCGCGCACACACCGCCAATGACAGCTCCGTCCGTATCGCGCATCAATTGCCTTTCTGGCTTCTCGTTATCATCCGTCAATTCATTCGTTAGGTCATCGCTATCATCCGAAAAATCGCGCGGTTCGCCCATTTGATTTTTAATCGCCAAAACGTCATCGTCGCTAATAACGCCCTCTTTCATCACGCCACGCTCAGCCAAAATCTCAACCATTCGCGCCTCAATTTCCTTCATCGCTTCCGCGTCGGCGTGCATATTTTTCTGAATCGAATTAAGGTACTTTTCTAGCGATTTCTTAGCGTCAATTTCCACGCTAAACGCCGTTTTTGCCAGATGAATCCTGGTTATTTCCTTCATTATTTTATTCCTTTCTCTAAGTTATCAAGCGAATTATTTAACATATTTATGCGATCTTTAAGTTCGTGAATCAATTGATCGCCGTGATTTGTCAATGAATAATATTTTCGCGGCGGACCTTGCTCGCTTTCCTGCCATTCGTGTTGCAAATATCCGTCTTTCTGCAGCC
>UNSR01000025.1:0-6629 GCA_900557595.1 Candidatus Saccharimonadota bacterium
GGAGTTGTCCAGGATATAAATGTCCGGGATCTGCTTCTGGGTCTATTACCGCCAGTGAGGGCGGGGCTCAGTATAATGCGGCAACTGGTAGTATGAGTATTTCGGTTGATGACATTTCTGCGTCGCTGCGGTCTGCTACTAGTGGCGGCACCGATAAAACTGCAACGGTTGTGACGGCTAGTGATATAGAATCGGCAAAAAGCAAGCTGAGCGAAAAGAAGATTGATGGATTAAAAGAGCAATTGTTGTCATCATTCGGCAATTCGGCAACGGTTATAACGGAAAGTTATGTTGAAAATCGATCAGATCCTAACTCAAGTGTAGCGGTAGATGGCGAAGCGACTGGGGCTGTAACTCTAAAATCTACAATTACCGCCAGCGCATTGGCTATTGATAAGAATGAGCTAAAAAACTTTGTGGAAGCAAAACTTAAAGAGGAGATTTCTGGTAAGAAGTCACAGAGAATTTATGACAATGGAGTAAACAAGGTTGCGTTCTCGCAATTTTCTAAGGCGCATAATACACAGACTGTACGCTTAACTACGAATGGCAAGGTTGGTCCAGATATTAAAGAAGCGAACGTAAAGGATCAAGCTAAAGGCAAGAGTTACGGAGAGGTTCAGTCTGCTATTGAATCTATCGAAGGCGTTGAAGATGTCGATGTTAAATTCTCGCCATTCTGGGTTAAATCTGTTCCAAAAGATGTCAATAAGATTAATGTCGAGTTTAAGATAAAAGATGTCAAGTAAAAACTTCTTAGCGCTGGATGTTGGATCGCGGCGAATTGGTTTGGCTATGGCGGATTCGCAAGTGAAAATTGCTGTGCCGTTTGGTTGGTTGGAGAATAATGAAAATATCGCCCAGGAAATAACAGAGCTAGTATTGAGGCACGATATTGATACGATCGTAGTGGGATATCCACGAAATCAATCTGGCGAACCAACGAAGCAGACGGAATTTGTAGAAGAATTTGTTAAGCAATTTGAAGACATTGAGCTTGATACCGAGATTGTTTTTCAAGACGAATCTTTAACAAGTGTGCAGGCTGAGCAGAGATTGGGGAATAAAATTAAAGATAAGGGCGAGATTGATGCAGAGGCTGCTAGTATAATTTTGCAGGATTTTTTGGAGGAGAATTATGAAAATTCGTAAACAACGTATTTGGCTATTAGTGCTGTCAATAGTTGTGGCTATCGCTGGAGTCAGCGCCCTTGGGGCAACAGTGTGGTATAAGCAGATGCTTTCTCCTGTCGATGTAAATAGTCAGCAAACCTTCAGAATCAATATTAAAGAAGGTATGGGATCTAGTGATATTGCCAAAACTTTAGAGGATAATAAAATTATCAAAAACTCTTTAGCATTTTCTATTTACACAAGGCTTCATAATTCGGCAAGCAAATTCAAGGCTGGCGTTTATTCTGTAAAATCTTCGCAATCTGTCGATGAGATAATTAATCATTTGACCAGCAGTAAAACTGATGAGATTGCTATAACATTTTATCCTGGATCGACTTTGAATAAAAAAATGAAGAATTCTGACGGCAGAGAAGTTGAATCCGTGTTGCTTAAGGCAGGATTCTCGGATGATCAGATAAAAAAGGCATTTGCCGCTAAGTATGACAGTCCAGTTTTTGCGGGTAGACCGGAAAATGCTGGGCTTGAGGGGTATATTTATGGTGAAACATTCTATATTTCCCCGGATGAAACCGCAGAACAGGTTTTACAACGCTCAATTGATCATTTGGAGAAAATTGTTAAGAAATATAATCTGGAGGAGAAATTTAAAGCTCGTGGGCTGACCTTATATCAGGGGATAACACTAGCGTCGATTATTCAGCGCGAGTCGATTGGCTGTGGGTCTGGCGTGGAAACTTGCGAGGATCAGCGTAAGATTGCTAGCGTATTTTACAATCGTCTGAAAGCCAATATGCCGTTGGGCTCTGATGTAACATATCAATATATTGCTGACAAAACAGGTGTAGAGCGCTCGCCGAACCTTAAATCGCCATATAATACACGCATTCAAAAAGGCTTAACTCCTGGACCAATCGCTTCGCCTAGTTTGAGTGCGTTGAATGCCGCAGCTGACCCGATAAACTCTGATTATCTATATTTCCTGAGCGGCGACGATGATGCTACGTATTTTGCAAAAACCAACGAAGAACACGAAGCTAATGTCAAAGCTCACTGTCAAAAGAAGTGTCAGATTTCTTGACAAAAACGCATTTTATAAAATTTATTGACTTTATTGTCAATGTTGTGTAAAATAGATGTTAGATCATTTGTCTAATTTATCAACAGAGGTGAATTACGATAAATGACCTGCCAAAATTGTCGCTACGGATATAGCAAAACTAATGTAGAATAATAATAATCAATTAGGTCGACAACATATCCTGTTCTATTGCGAGAAGAAAGACAATTTGGTAGAAGTGCTGATGGTAACATCAACACAAGGAGAACGATTATTCGTAACCATTTTACATCTCTTCGGAGTAAAAAACGTAAACTGCAATCATTTGCAATCTACGGTGGGATATTTTTATTGACTATATCATTTTTGGTCTACGGCAATAGCGGTAGTAATGTATCCGCTGAAAGATCAAAAACTTTGGCATCATCTGAAACTACTGGTGTTTCATCGGTATCTAAGTCTGCTAAGTCTAAAACAGCTTCAGTAGATGAATTAGCAGCAGCTAATGCTGTAACTAACTTGGCGGAAACGGCGGAATTGCCTTCGGCTGGTGATTTACGCGAGTCTGAAACTTCACTAACAATTAAGAAGAGTCTTTCTCAGAATGATACAGAAGTTATAACAAAACCTGACATTGTTAAGCCAGACACTTCGGCGGCGCGTGGTATTTCATCTTACGTGACCAAAGAGGGTGATACGATGGAGTCTATTGCTAAGAAATTTAAGATTTCATCTCAGACGCTTCGTTGGGCTAATAATACAACTTCGGACGCTGTAGAGCCGAATAAGACTCTAGTTGTGCCTCTTGTTGACGGTGTTGTCTATACTGTTAAAGACGGCGATACTGCCCAATCTCTGGCAGAAAAGTATAAGACGAGCGCTGAGCGTGTTGTTCTATATAATGATATCGATGACGGCGCCAAGCTGTCTACTGGCTCTAGAATTGTGTTGCCTGGAGGTGAGCTTCCGGAAAATGAGCGACCTGGTTATGTTGCTTCGCGAAGTAGGTCTACTACTACGAACGCAAGTCGAAGTTGGCTAACCGCTTCTGTCGGTAACCGTTATGCGGCTGGTAACTGTACTTGGTATGCATATGAGCGTCGTATGCAGCTGGGTCGTCCGATTGGTAGCTTCTGGGGCAACGCCAACACTTGGGTTGCGAGCGCTCGTGCCGCTGGATTTGTAGTTAATAAAACGCCAGCACCTGGTGCAATATTCCAGACTACTGCCGGATATTATGGTCACGTTGGTATTGTTGAGCGAGTTGAAAACGGTGTGGTTCACGTTAGCGACATGAACTACGCGGGTTATGGAATTATTACTCACCGCGAACTCAACGGTGCAGGCGGTTATCTATATATCCACTAGAACTAGTTAATATTGGCACCTCCGCTATCTCTCGGAGGTGCTTTTTGGTATACTAAAGATATGTTTGTAGATATTGCAAAAGTTTTAGTGCGCGCCGGTAGAGGCGGTAATGGTGTAGTCAGTTTTCGTCATGAGAAATATGTCGATAAGGGCGGTCCCGATGGTGGTGATGGCGGTCGTGGTGGTGATATTGTCTTTTTGGCGACGAAGGATCTTAATACGCTTTTGAATTTTAGATATAAGCCGGAGCTTAAAGCTGAAAAGGGTGGTGATGGCGGAAAACGTAATAAACGGGGAAAAAGTGGTGCACCGCTAATTGTTAAGGTGCCAATGGGCACTCTGGTAAAGCGCGACGGTATGGTAATTGCGGATTTGACCGAAGATCAGCAGCAGGCAGTGGTGGCTCGTGGTGGAGACGGTGGATTCGGAAATGCTCACTTCACGTCCAGTACGCGCCAAACGCCTAAAATTGCTGAACTTGGCGAGGCTGGCGAGGAATTCGAGGCAGAGCTGGAATTGAAATTATTGGCCGATGTTGGTTTGGTTGGCTTTCCGAACGCTGGTAAGTCGACGTTCCTGAGTGTGGTTTCTAATGCGCGTCCGGAGATTGCTAATTACGAATTTACGACTTTGACGCCTAATTTGGGAGTGGCTGATATTGACGATGGGTCGATTTTGATTGCTGATATTCCGGGGTTGATTGAAGGTGCGTCAGAAGGTAAAGGTTTGGGTGATCAGTTTTTGCGACATGTCGAGCGAACAGCCGTGCTGCTTCATATGATTGATGTGTATAGCGATGATCCGGCGGAGAAATATCAAGCAATTCGTCGCGAGCTGGAAAAATATTCTGAATCATTGGCGGAGCGTCCAGAGATAATAGCACTGACCAAATGCGAAGGCTTGGATGATGAGATTATTGCTATGCAGTCGACTGCCCTTCAAAAAGTAGCTAATGGCGCGCCGGTCGTGGCGATTTCTTCTCAGACACACGACGGAGTGACCGAGCTTCTACGAATGTTGCGTGATGAAGTTGCTGGGTATCGAGAGCGTGAAGCTGAGATTGTTGATGAAAAAGAGGAAGACTTGCCGACAATTTCGTTGGACGATCAGGTTGTTCCTGATGCTTGGTCTGTAAGGAGTGTTTCTGACGCTGAATCTAATGAGGCTGATGATGAAGATGAGAAGATTGAGTTTATTGTTACGGGCGCTAAGATTGAAAAGTTTGCTCGTCGTACCAATTTTGATCAGTTTGAATCTGTTAATCGCTTACGAGATATTATGCGAAAAATGGGAATTACTCACGAATTGTTGCGTCAAGGAGCGATTGGCGAAAGCTTGATTCAGATTGGCGAATCTATGCCGTTTACATTGGTCGAGCAATAAATTCTGCTGGTGTAAATTAGCGTGAGCTTGATGATATAATATAAATATGGCGCAAACATTTTTCTTTTACGATCTTGAAACTAGCGGTCTTAATCCCAGGCAAGATCGAATTATGCAATTTGCCGGTCAGCGGACTGATATGGATTTGCAGCCGATTGGCGAACCGTATAACATTCTCGTGACATTAAATGACGATACGCTGCCGAGTCCTGATGCGTTGATGGTGACGGGCATAACGCCGCAAAAAACTGTCGAAGAAGGCTATACTGAGGCTCAATTTGCGCGTATGTTAAGCGAGGAAATATTTACGCCCGATACGATTGCTGTTGGTTTCAATAATATCCGTTTTGACGACGAGTTTATTCGTCATTTGTTTTGGCGGAATTTTTACGATCCATACGAGTGGGCTTGGAAAGACGGTCGATCTAGATGGGATTTGTTGGACGTGGTGCGTTTAACCAGGGCGCTTCGACCTGAGGGAATTGAGTGGCCAATTGACGATAAAGGTGAGCCGAGCAACCGCCTGGAGCTCATCACGAAAGCTAATGGTATAGAGCACGAGAACGCCCATGATGCGCTGGCTGACGTGACTGCGTTGATTGCTGTGACTAAATTGATTAAGCAGCACCAGCCTCAAATGTACGACTATTTGCTGAAAATGCGCGATAAGAAATTGGTGCAGAAACTGGTGAATGTCGATAATAAAAAACCTTTTGTTTATGCAAGTGGTCGATATGACAAGGAATTCGCCAAAACAACCGTGGCTTTTCCGCTAACTACGAGCCGAAACGGTGGCGTGATTGTTTATGATTTGCGCTATGATCCGACGCCGTTTGTTGATCTGAGCGTTGAGGAATTGTCGGCGAAGATATTTGCAACGTGGGAAGAAAGGCAAGCTGAGGATTTCGTTAAATTGCCAGTTAAGGAATTGCAATATAATCGTTGCCCGGCAGTTTCGCCACTTGGCGTGTTGACTCAGGGCGATGGCTGGAAGAAAATTTCTCTGGATGCGGAAACTGTGCAGAAGCACCAAGATATTTTACTTTCTCATCCAGACTTTGCTGAAAGGTTGCGTAGTATATTTGAGAATAAGCCAGAGTTTAAGAAAATGACCGATCCAGAAGCGCAATTATACGATGGTTTTTTGGATAATAGTGATCGAGTTCGTGTTGAAGCTGTGCGCAATGCTGGTGAGCGCGAGTTGGCTGATTTTCATCCGGATTTCCAGGATGAGCGATTATCGCCACTATTGTTGCATTATAAAGCGCGAAGTTTTCCTAATTTGCTTAGTGAAGATGAGTTGCGACAATGGGAAGAATGGCGCACTGAGCATTTACAGACGCAACTGCCGCAATTTATGAAATCTTTGCAGCGATTGGCGCCTAGTGCGACTGATGAACAGCAGTTTATTTTGCAAGAATTGCAATTATGGCTGGAATCGGTTCTGCCTTCTGTTGACGCTTGAAATATGGTTATGCTAAAATCAGAAAGATGGTTTCGCATAGGAAAATAAAAAATGGAGGAGCGGATGTTAATTAAGAACAGAAAACGCGCAGTGTGCAAGGGGATACTGTCATTAGTATTTGTATTTGCATTATCGGCATTGGCAGCCTTGTCGCCTTTGGTCAGAGCAGAAGAATCGCCTAAGTATACATGGAGAGATATAACTATACCTGGACAGGGG
>UNSR01000026.1:0-6612 GCA_900557595.1 Candidatus Saccharimonadota bacterium
TATGTTATACAAGGTACTTTAAATAGTCAAGGTATTTTTGAAAATAATATTCAAAAAATCGCAGACTCTGCCAGCTTAGGGATCGCTATTTTCGCCTAGCTCTAACTATCTTCGCCAAGCCATTAAGCGCGCGCTTATAAAAAGAGCCAGTATTTACACGCTCCCGCGACTCGCTATCGTTCACATCGTCCTGAATCTCACGATCACTCGCGGAAACTCTATTATTTTCTATCGACTCATTATCCACCAAACCAGCCATATATCTAGCAGCATCAAAAAACGTCGGATCTCCCCAAATCTTGACTTCTTCATCATCTCCGTAATCAATTACTGCAGAGATAACTTGCTCGTCATCCTTATTGTAGATTTCATCATCAATTCCATCGCAATAATCGATCTCTCCGTCGCCATACTCAGCATCAAAGCGTCCGCTATAAAATCGACAATCGGCGATAATACCACGGCACAAATCACCTTGGTCATTTCTCTGCCACACGCTCATCAATACCACCAAATTAGAAGTAGATAGATCAGCCTCCTCAAGCAGCTTAACAGACTGTCCTTTACTGATAATTAGACGACCACTTCCCTCTGCCCTAGACTCATCAATATATATCACATCCTGCGGCGATACGTCCGAATAAGTGTCGAGTGTATATAGCACTTCGGGAGACATTGTCTCTGTTGTAACTTGTCGTAATCTATCAGGCACTCCATTATTATATTCTTCAAACATTTTATGACCTCCTCAATTTAATCTTATTCCTCATCATACTCATCTTCAATCTCTTGATCCAGAATCTCTTCAATCACGTCTTCCAGCGTAATAATTCCCAGCTCCGCTTCATCGTCCATCACCACAAACAAATGATTGTGCGTTTGAATGAATCGACTTAAAACTGTATCCAGGCGCGACCTCTTGTCAATATCATAAATTTTATCGCGGTACAATTGGCTAATCGGCAACGGCAAATCTCGTCCAACGACATCCTTCACGTATAAAACTCCGACCAATTCCCCGTCAGATTGAACTGGAATTCGCGAATGTCCAGCGTGCTTTATTTGCGCCAAAAGTGTAGCATCCAGCTCGTCATCCAAATCCACGACAAAACCCTCGCTCATCGGCGTAACCAAATCGCCAGCCGTCTTTTTGCTAAACTGCAACGCACCCGCCGCGATTCGACTTTCATCATAATCAACCGGACTGTCAGACCTAACGGCGTGCTCATGAATGATCTCTTCCAACTCCTGATGAGAATATAATTGCGGCGTTTCCTTACCCAGCCAGCGATTCAACAATTTCGACATCGGCTGAGCAAGCGGCCAAAATAGCACATAAATCACATCAAGCAGCCAAAAGAAATATCGCACAAATCGATATCCACGCTGCGAGAAAATCGCCTGCGGCAAAATCTCGCCAAACATCGTAATGAGAAGCGTCGCAATCAAACCGCCAACCACGCCATTCGTCATATTGCCAAGCAAAATTGACATCGCGGTATTCACGCCGACGTTACCAAGCAAAATACAGAAAATTAAATAATAGCCGTCTTTTCGATATCGATACACTCGCGCCGCAATTTTGTCGCCCTGTCTGGCCTTTCGCTTCAAGTCATCAGGCCGCGCCATCATTAAGCCAATATTCAGCCCGGAAAATAGCCCAGAAAGTGCCAATAGAACAGCCGCCGCCAGCCATAATAAAATATCAGACATAATTACAACCTCTACTCTTAATCACAGCTAAAAACATCCTGCCAGAAAATAACTCCAATAAAAAATTCATATCCTTAATTATAGCAAAATTACAAGTTGACTTGCGGATAAATCGCCCGAGTTGTTTCGTCAATTTCACTCTTAAGCTGCGGAAACGGCACACCTTCACGCGCCGTAACGCCCTCGAAAATCCAGAATACTCGCTCAGAATAGCCCCAACCACAAGCCGGCGGCATTCCACATCTCAACATAATCAATATCGAGCATCATCGCTTCTTCGTCGCCAGCGTCACGCATTTGCTGCTGCTCAAGGAAACGATTTAATTGATCAATCGGATCATTCAACTCAGAGAATCCATTGCCCAATTCCGAACCAGCGATCACTGGCTGGAAACGCTCCACCGTCTCTGGATTTTCCGGATTAGTCTTTGACAGCGGACTAATAAACTTCGGCGTGTTCACCAACCAAACCGGACCAACAACGTCTTTACGAATATTCTTCCATAATTTATCAATACTGCGTGGAATAGAGTCAGTTTTTTCGACTTCCAGATTATGCTCTTTCAGCTTGGCGGCAACTTCTTCAATCGTCGTGTTATAAACATCGATTCCGTAATGTTTGCGAATAACTTCAGCGTAATCCCAGACTTCCCACTCGCCACTCATATCAACGTTGAACTTGCCCAATTGGAATTGCAGAGTGCCAAAAGTCTTCTGAAGCACATCTTTATACATCGACTCCATAAAACGCATTCCCTGTTTCCAGTCCCAGTAAGCCGCGTACCATTCCATAGCAATATGCTCTGGCAAATGCTCGTCCGAGTAATTTTCATTGCGAAAACGCGGACCGAGGTCATAGACTTTCTCAAATCCAGCGCCAATCAATCGCTTCAATGGCAATTCGTGGCTAATTCGCAAATAAAACTGCTGATCACCCAGTGCATCCATATGCGTCACAAATGGGTTCGCGTCCGCACCACCAGTTGTGTGTTCCAAAACAGGAACATTAATCTCGATGAACCCATGACTATTCAAATAATCTCGCGTTGCCTGCCAAAACTTGCTTCGGCGAATGAATCGCTCGCGAACTTCGGGATTGACGTTCATATCAACATAACGTCGACGCAAGCGCTCTTCCTTATTCTCTAATTTTTCCGGCATTGGCCTCAACGATTTGGTCAATAATCTAAGTTCGCGTACACCAACGGATTTTTCGCCCGTTTGTGTTGTGGTCATCATGCCCTTCGCCTCGATAAAATCGCCTGTGTCCAGCAATTTAAGCTGCTTCATTCCAAGCACACCGCGCGCAACGTCTAATTCCGCCACGTCATCACGCTGAAGATAAAGCTGCACGTCACCAGATTGATCACGTAATTTAATAAATGCCAATTTGCCAAAACTGCGAATAGACGCCACGCGGCCTGCAACGACAACTTCCTTACCAGCTAGCTCATCATACTTAGACAAAACCTCAGCACAAGTGTGAGTTCGTTCTGATTTTGCTGGATATGGTTCAACGCCTAATTGACGTAGTGTTTCCAGTTTTCGTAGTCGTTCATTTCGATAATCTTGTAATGTGGCCATAACAGAGATAATTATAGCACATTATACGCGACAGATCTCACCAGACTTAAGATATCGACTTAATAATGTAAGTAATTTCGGCTTTTGGCGTTTTAATCGTTACTTCATCACCAATTTTCTTACCAATCAATTCTTTACCAATTGGCGACTGATCTGAGATTCGTCCAGCCAACGGATCGGCTTCAACTGGACCGACAACCGTATAAGTCACAGTTTTCTCTGGGCATTGCAATTCAACCGTACTACCCAGGCCGACACTTGAGCTGCCGTTGGATTTAATAATTTCGGCGTTCTGCAGAATATCTTCAATTTCCAAAATTCGCGTTTCCACCAAGCCTTGCTCTTCGCGTGCAGCATCATATTCCGCGTTTTCGCTCAAGTCGCCAAAATCTCGCGCTGCCGCAATTTTTTCAGCAATCTCGCCACGTCGACCTTTCAACTCTGCTAATTCTTTTTCTAAATCAGCCTTCCCAGCTTCTGTAATTTGATAAGTTTTTTTCATAAAAATTTCCTCCTCTACTGTATGTAGTGGTATTAGTCTTACGATCTACACTAAATATAGTGTTTTTAATTAGTCTTGATTAAGTCTATCTGAGTATATCAATCGCTATTTATTATGTCAATATAATCAGCCTTACCGACTCAAGCAAAAATCCACCAATTGCTGATAATCCATTTTTCGCGTTTCGCCAGTTGCTCGTTCCGTCAATTCAAACAAGCCATCGCCGTCAATCGCTCGATCGCCAATCGTTATCCGCCATGGCAAACCCATGAGTTCAGCATCAGCAAATTTCACGCCAGGACGCTCGTCGCGATCATCAAGTAGCGCATCGACACCACTGTTAGCCAACTCGTCATAAAACTTGCCCGCCAATTCCTGCCCTTTTTCACCAATTGCCACAATATGAACCTTAAACGGCGCAACATTTTCCGGCCAAACCAAACCTTTATCGTCAGCGAACTTCTCAACAATCACGCCCATAACTCGCGTAATTCCAATGCCATAACTTCCCATGTAAGCGTATCGCTCTTTACCTTCGGCGTCAGTAAATACCAACTTCATTTCTTCGGATTTCTGCGTGCCGAAATTAAAGATATTGCCAACTTCGGCAGTCTTCACTTTTTCTAACTCACTACGATCGACGCCGAGCTCCTCAATTGCCTCATCCAAAACTTCCTCATTAACAGCGATATTTTTACCACGATGCAAATAAATATAATCCTCACCAGCGTCGCAAATCGTCTGAAACTCATGGCTAAACTTCGTAAAAGCGCCGCCAGAAGCAAACGTCACATACGTTTCATCACCAATTCCAAATCGGTCATAACAACGCTTATACGCCTCAATAACCGAATTGTAATAACTATCCAAACTCTCCTTACTGTCGTGAATCGAATACATATCCTTCATCATAAATTCACGACCACGCATAATTCCACTCTTAGCGCGAAGTTCGTTTCGCAATTTGTTCTGGAATTGATAAACGCTAATTGGCAAATCTTTGTAGCTCTTTAAGTAATTACGAAGAAGATCAACAATCGGCTCCTCGTGCGTCCAACCAAAACCAATGTCCGTGCCGTCTTGCAGCTTAGACTTAAACCAAACGTCGACCAATTCATCGCTCCAGCGACCAGTTTCTTGCCACAATTCCTTTCGCTGCAAAGTGCTCATTACCAATTCCTGGCTATTAACCTTGTCCATTTCCTCACGAACAATTTGCTTCATATTCTCAAGAACGCTCAAGCCCAACGGCAAAAAAGAATACACGCCCGCCATCGTTTTATGTACGTAGCCAGCACGAATCAAAAGCTGAGCATTTCGTGCAACCTCGCCAGCTGGCGCCTGTTTCAAAGTTTTAGTAAAAAGTTGTGTCATTCGCATATTTTTCTCCTTTACATAAATATAAATGGCAATAACGATTCCGTCTGATTAATTGCGCCCGTATTGATAAACAAGAAATAAAAAGCTATTCCGTTTTTCATCATATGCATCATAATCGGCACCCAAATTGCGCCAGTATATTCCCTAGTTGCGCACATAACCAGGCTTAAAGTAAATGTATCAACTGTCACCGCCCATTGCAATGGCGAATCCGGACCAACCCAAAGATGCGCCACGCCAAACGCTATGCTTGTTACGATAATTGATGGCCAAACCGAGAAAGAATTGCGCAACTTGCCATAAAGATATCCGCGATACAAAAGTTCCTCAACAATTGGCGCCAGCACCACCAACACAACAAATGCCATGATAAATTGCCAATGGGTCGCCAACATACTCTGACTGAACGGTATGATCTGCTTTTGCTGCATATCCACCGAGAAAACGCCACTGGCGATGCTCATCGTGACCATTGTTAGTAAAAAGTACGCCACGAAAGCAAACGGAGAGATGAATATTTCCAAAAACGTTGGCCAATCATTCACACCCAAATTGCTCAAAGTTGTTCGGCGCTTCTTAACCAAAAACGGCACGCCAATCACGACAATTAGCGACAAAATATATACGACAACCGAAAGCACCGTATGAAAAATAACTGGATTCACAGAATTGAGTGGTACGCCGATTTTTATCAAAGCACCGACCGCCAATAAGATAATAACTTCAACCGCCAAAAATACGCCATAAACCCAAGCTGGGAGCGCCAAAATCAGCCACCATTTGCGGTTTTTTATTTTCTTAGAAGAACTTTCCAACATCACTGATCGTCACCAAAATTGTTAAGATTAATAGAATCAACATACCGGTTGCCTGAATATTTTCCTCGCGCTCTTTCGTCAGATCTTTCTTAAATAAGCGGAAAATCGTCATCGTGAACCAGCGACCACCATCAAGCGCTGGAATTGGTAGAATATTCATCACAGCCAGCGTCAGAGAGATTAACGCCGCCACGAAAATGATGTACTCAATTCCAGAACTGACAACTGACGGAAATAATACGCCCAGTATGCCAATTGGTCCTGCTACGCTCCCGCTGACAGACGCCAAATCAGCTCTTGCCGACTCTTTTGATTCTGCGGAACCGAATATTTGTCCAATTGATCCGTGTACGGTTTTTACCAATAACACACCAACGCCTTTGATAGTTTCGTATGACAATTGCCCGGTAGTCGCCACACCCACAATAGGCGCCGACCATGTGCTATACATTTTCTCCGTCTGCCCCGGAATAACGCCCAGATATCCGCTTCCCTTCATGGACTTTTCATCATTCAGCTTGACGTCAACAGCCAACTCTTTGCCATCACGCTTGTACTTGACGTTGATTTTTTTGCCGGCATTTTCCTTCGTTACAATTGGCAACTTTCCCGCCT
>UNSR01000027.1:0-6517 GCA_900557595.1 Candidatus Saccharimonadota bacterium
CTGGTGCTATTAAAGATGAAGCTCCAGCTGGCGTAATTTATATTCTTAAAAATATCAATTCTGGAGTAAACATTGACAAGCAGAACCGCCTACATCCGTTTTATCTTGTTTATATTAAAGATGATGGCGAAGTATTCGTAGATCATCTCAACCCGAAGTCGCTTCTTGATAAAATGCGTCTGCTTTGTAAAGAAAAAGACACTCCAAGTCGTGAATTGGTGGTAAAATTCAACCTTGAAACTGAAAACGGTAAGAAAATGGATGTATATTCGAAGCTACTTTCTGACGCAATTCATAGCATCGTAACGATTAAGGACGAGAAAGATGTCGCAAGTTTATTCAAAGCCGGCGGCACTACTGCCCTAACTAATAAAATATCCGGACTTGATGACTTTGAGCTAATTAATTTCCTGGTGGTTAAATAATGATAACGTTTCCAGAACGCGCAAAGGTCGGTAAAATTGTCGCCAAAGAATACTTTTATAAGAATATTGACGCTGCCACGAAAAACCTCTTTCAGAGCGAAATTGCTCGAATAATTTGGGAGTATAAACTTGCGCCTAACACAATTAACCTCCCAGCAAAAAAGTGGGCAGAAATCGAAGTTTTTCGTATAGTACTTAAGAATGGTGAAATTCCAGAAAAAGTTTTGAGAACTATTGATTCAGTAATTCCATATCCGATTCTTTTCATTATAGAAAAAAGTTCAATAAAAAAAGCCGCCATTTGCTACAAAGAGCAAAGTCAAAAAAATGATAACGCTGTTAAGGTGGACGCCTACTTTTACACGGAGTGGAATGATGAGAAGCTCCAGAGCATTAGAATTGATGGACTTAATATAGATACAGTTTTTAGCAACTTCGTGCGTCAAATTGCCGGAGATAAACTCACCGGTAAATAAAAATAACAAAGAAAAATCCCCTAATTCCATTAAAGAAGATATTGAGACTCTGAAAGAACGTGAAAGGATTATGAAACAAATAGCCGCGCTGGATCGGAAGATTAAGGCGGAACCGTCGCTCGGCAAAAAGCAGTCGCTGGCGGAAGAACGTTACAGATTAAAACAACTCCTGTAAAACACGGCTCCTATGATATAATTACGGTAAGGATATTTATAACAAACCGTGGAGGAAATCTTATGAATGATAATGTCGAAAAGGTCGACTTGAATCGCGTAGACTGGAAAAGCAGTCGCGAGTTCTTTGAATCATTAGGCGAAGCGCTGGATAAACTGGAAGATAAGGATGAATCATACGATTTCACTTGGGTTGGCAAGCGAAAGTCCATTATTGAAGCCGGCGCGCCAATTAATAAGATTCTTCGTCCAGACGTGGAAGCCTCACGCGATTTCGAAAACACAAAGAACCTCTATATTGAGGGCGATAATCTTGATGCCCTCAAACTCCTCCAAGAATCCTACCTCGGCAAAGTAAAGATGATCTATATTGATCCGCCATACAATACCGGGCATGATTTTGTATACCATGATAATTTCACAGTCAAAGCAAGCGAATACCAAGACAACGCAATAGATGAAGACGGAGACCAGATTATTTCCGAAGATGAATTCCTTGAAAACTCTAAGGCGAATGGGCGCTTCCACTCCGACTGGCTAAGCATGATATACCCAAGACTTAAGGTTGCAAGAAATTTGCTTTCCGACGATGGCGTGATTTTTATATCCATAGACGAAAACGAAATGGTCAACGCGCGGAACATCTGTAACGAAATCTTCGGCGAGGATAATTTTGTCGCGAACCTTGTCTGGACTAATAAAGAAGGCGGTGGTAGTTCTGATAGTAGACTCTTTAGGATTAAACATGAATACATCCTTTGCTATGCTAAATCGATAGATTTGCTCGAAATTGAAGGTCTTCCTATTTCAAACGCTGAGAGATATAAAGAATCTGATGAATACGAGCAAATCCGCGGAAAATATTACTTACAAAAATTAGGGATGGGTTCCATTCAATACTCTCAATCCCTTGATTACCCAATCGAAACACCGGAGGGTTTCGTAACGCCAGCCGAGAACAATAACGGAAAAAAGGCGTGTTGGAGATGGTCGAGAGATAAATACGAACGAAACAAACGCGATGGGTTTGTTGTGATAAAAAAGGATTCCAAAGGAGTTTGGACGGTATATACAAAGCAATATATGAATTGCGACAACGATGGCAAAATCATAAACAGAACGCAACGTCCCATGGGTATAATTGATACTTATTCCAGTACTCAGGCATCCAAGCTTCTTGAAAATCTAGGATTGGGCAATTTATTTTCCTATTCTAAGCCTGTCGAACTGATTAAATATTTAATAAATAGAGTCGCACACTCCGACGATGATGTTATTCTCGATTTCTTTTCAGGCTCCGCCACAACCGCTCATGCTGTAATGCAGCTAAATGCGGAAGATGGCGGCAATCGCCAATTCATCATGGTGCAGCTACCGGAAAAAACAGACGAGAAATCCGAAGCTAATAAGGCTGGCTATAAGAATATCTGCGAAATCGGCAAAGAAAGAATCCGCCGCGCCGGCGACAAAATCAAAGCCGAACATCCAGAGGCGGATATTGACACAGGCTTTCGTGTATTCCGCGTTGATGACAGTAATGAAAATGAAAACATTCGTAAGCCACTGGGTGAAATTAATCAGAGTGACATGTTTGACATGATTGATAACGTTAAAAAAGACCGCACGCCGTTGGACTTATTATTCGGCATAATTTACACCTCTGCCCTGCCGTTTGATCTTAAACTTGAAACGCGTAAAATTGGCGAAAATACGGTTTATATGTATGGCTACTTGGATGAAAATACCGGTCTTGTTGCCTGCTTTGATGATGAAATTCCAGAAGAAACTGTTAAGGAAATTGCCAAATTAAATCCTCTGACCGCGGCGTTTAAGGATTCGTCGTTTAAGGATTCTGCTGAAAAAATTAACCTGTCTGAGCACTTCCGTATTATTAGTCCTGACACGAGAGTTAAGGTAATCTAATGAAGCTAAGATTCAAGCACCAAAAATTCCAAGAGGATGCAGTTAAGGCGACTTGTGATATTTTTACTGGGCAAATAAAATCCGAGCATCGATTCCTGGCGGATCAAGGTGACAGCATGAGCTTTGTTGATATGTATGGCTTTGGTAATGAGGACATTTCCCTGCAGGATGCACAGCTGATTAAAAATCTGCACGAAGTTCAGGGGCTGCAGAATATTCCCCGTAATGCAAAAATTGAGCGTCTTAATAACAGACCGGTGTTTACCATTGAGATGGAAACTGGTACTGGTAAAACTTATACGTACATTAAAACGATGTATGAGTTGAATAAACAATACGGCTGGAGTAAGTTTATTGTTGTGGTGCCGAGTATTGCGATTCGCGAGGGTGTTTATAAGACTTTTCAGACGACCGCGGATCATTTTGCTGAAGATTATGGTAAGAAGATTCGTTTCTTTGTTTACAATTCCTCCAAGCTGAGCGAGCTGGAACAATTTTCTGGCGATCCAAATATTAACGTCATGATTATTAATACACAGGCTTTTAATTCCCGTGGAGCCGACGCTAAGCGTATTACGATGAAGCTTGACAGTTTTCGGTCTCGTCGTCCGATTGACGTGATTGCCGCCACAAAACCAATTGTAATTATTGACGAGCCGCAAAGTGTTATTGGCACAAGTAAAAAAGCGAATATCACCCGCTCTTCCATCTCCAATTTCAACCCGCTATTTTTCTTAAACTATTCCGCGACCCATCGTGAAGATTTTAATAAAGTTTACCGTTTGGATGCTGTTGATGCTTACCAGAAGCAGCTTGTGAAGAAAATTACAGTTAAGGGCATCACGGTTAAGGGTGGTACTGCGACTAACGGATATATTTATATCCAAAAAATTAATACTTATCCGAATAAAAAGCCAACCGTTACGGCTATATTTGAGTTTGATTCAAAAGCAGGCACTGGAATACGCCGTAAAACGAAGACTCTTAGCTGGGGCGATGATATCTATAAGCATTCAGGCGATGGATATCTAATTACGGAGATAAACGCCAGAGAGGGCGACAGATATGTAGACTTTAAGAATGGGCTTCGTATTTATGAAGGTGAAGTCATTGGCGAAACTAATGCTGAGGATTTGCGTCGTATTCAAATACGTGAAACTATAATGTCTCACCTGGAGACCGAGCAAAAGCTCTTCAAGAGAGGAATTAAAGTCCTTTCTCTATTCTTCATCGATGAGGTTGCCAAGTATAAATATTATGATGAAAATGGCGAACATAAAGGTTCCTACGCGAAGATATTCGAAGAGGAATTCACAAAAGCTATAGATATTTACCTGAACCAGCAGCTTCAATTCGAAGAAAATGCAGATTTTCGTAAATACTTAGAAAAATTTACCCCGTCTGAAATACATTCCGGCTACTTCTCTATCGATAAGAAGGGACACGCCATCAACAGTAAAGAGGGGCGCGAGGGTAACGGCTCTGATGATGTTTCGGCGTACGATCTTATTATGAAGAACAAGGAGCAGCTGCTGGACTTGAAAGAGCCGGTGCGATTCATCTTTTCTCACTCTGCCCTGCGCGAAGGATGGGACAACCCAAACGTCTTCCAGATTTGTACACTTCGTGATTCTGATGCCGAAATTAAGAAACGTCAGGAAATTGGTCGTGGACTTCGATTGTGCGTGGACCAAAACGGTATTCGTCAAGATGCGGAGATTCTCGGTGAAAATCTCGTCCATGATACGAACGTACTTACTGTCATTGCGAATGAAAGTTATGAGAGTTTTGCGAATAGTCTTCAGTCTGAGTTTAATGAAATTATTGCAAGGCGTCCAAAGGATGCGTCTGTCTCACTATTTAATGGAAAGATAATACAGGATGCTAGTGGCGAAAAGACCATTACACTCGACGACTCTGCTGCTGCGGATATATACATGGGACTGGTTAATACTGGACTTGTTGACAAGGTTTCAAAGCAGTTGACGGATGCATATCATTCATTAAATGATGACCAGAAGGTTCAAAAAGTTCGCGAAGCCGTTGGTGAGTTGTACGCTCCGTTTGCAGAGAACATTAATAACATCCTATCTTCTGTTTACGATTCAAAGCGCGGGCGGCTTGTGACTAATAATCGTAATAACGAGAAACTTGAACTTGATAAAGAAAAGTTCGCCTCTAAGAAGTTTAAGGAGCTGTGGAATAGTATTAATGAAAAGACTTATTATACCGTGGAGTTTGACGATGATGAGCTTATAGAGAGGTGCGTGGATTCTCTTAATAGAAATATGCGCGTGACAAAGACAGAGGTTATTATTACCGAAGGTTTGTTAAAGACTGCCGGTAAAGATAAATTGGAGATGTATAGAAGTAAAATCGGTATGCCAATTGCTGTTTCTGAAATTGCGAATGACACAGTTAAATACGATATTATCTCTGAGCTTTCCAGGTCTTATAGCGATGGTGGTACGGGTCTCACGCGTAAGGCTATAGCAAATATTTTATCTAGAATTGAACCGAGTGTATTTCATTCGTTTAAGACAAATCCTGAGGAGTTTATCCACAACGCAATTCAGCTCATAAATGACCAAAAAGCCTCGACAGTAGTTAAACATATTGAATATGACAAACTAAACGAGAAATGGGACAGTGGAGAAATTTTCATCAATGAAAGTATTACCGGTGAATATGGCTACAACCTCATAGATACTCCCGATCATCATCTATATGACAAATTGCGCTACGATTCTGAAGTTGAAAAGAACTTTGCGAGGGAACTTGAAAAGAGCGATGCAGTAGAAGTTTACGTGAAACTTCCAAAGAGATTCTACATAAATACTCCAATGGGCAATTACAATCCAGACTGGGCAATTGCGTTTAAGGACGAAGCTGGAGTAAAGCACATTTACTTTGTGGCAGAAACTAAGGGCGTGAGCGAAGGACAACTTGATGTCGGTGTGAAAGGTATTGAAAAAGCTAAGATTGAGTGCGCCAGAAAGCACTTCGAAAAGATTAGCAATGGCGACCGTATTTATGGAGTTTGTAACTCATACGAAAAGTTGCTGGAGTTAGTAAGCTACTAAGACTTTGTAATCCTTCCGTGGCTTGAGCTATGTGATATAAAAAAGATCCGCATCTCTGCGAATCCGTATTTCATATGGAGCCACGATCGGGGCTTGAACCCGAGACCTCATCCTTACCATGGATGCGCTCTACCAACTGAGCTATCGCGGCGTAACAGGCTTAATTTTAGCATATTAAGCCATATTTAATCAACTGGGCTATTTTTTACGAGTGGACTTCTTGACTGGCGTGCTGATTTCTTTTGGTAGCTTTGGCGTGACGAACGCCTCTATTATTCCCCACGCTACGCTATTGACTAAGAACGTAACGAACAATATTCCTGAAACTGATGCCGCCAAGTGCGCTGATGAAGCGTTAAATAACGTCAATAATCCCGCTACAGCTAGTCCGATTATGGCTAACATAATATAAGCGTATTGTAATTTCAATCGTTGG
>UNSR01000028.1:0-6334 GCA_900557595.1 Candidatus Saccharimonadota bacterium
GATATATTGTGTTTTTCCTCGCTGTTTAGTTCGCCCATGTCGATATCGTTTGGATTAACCGACAGGCGCCGACATATTTTACTAAATTGATAGTGAATATTATCCGCCTTATTGGGATCAATACCATTAGTCAGGTAGACGTCATTGTCAGTACGACAGCCGTCATAAATCTCTCTGGTTTTCAAAAAAGCATCGTATTCGGCAAAAAAGTCATCTGTTGTATCGGGGCTGACAAATTCCTGGAACAATTCCTTTGGTTGATGCCAGGCGGCAAAGCCACCACCCGAGACGGAGGCTGCCATGGCCGATAATGCCAACACTTCACGTAAGCTTCCCCCATTCTTAATCATTTCTGCTAATGACCGAGAAAGTTCTGGCGACAATGGTAAACTATCCATAAACTCACCAATTTTTGTGATCTGCCCCTCTCCATCAATTGCTTCCAGGGTTTCCAGCAAATCGTACGACTCTTGAATAACTTTTTTACTAGCAACAGGATGCATCAGGTATCGGTTCAGATCCTCAAAATCACCATTCAGATGGATAGCCGACAAAACGTTGCGCACAATATTCGTGTGATATATCTCCGGTGGAATATGCTGTTCACGGGACGCAATATCATAAAATCCTTTCAGCTCATCTGGCAAATAAATCTTATCGTAAGATATCGGACGAGCCAATACAAACTTAGCGCCATCAATATCACGACCGCCCCGCCCCGCCTGCTGCATCAGCTCTGCTTGAGTACACAATCGAGGCGGTAGCCCTTCTGCACCTTCTTCGCCAATCTCCTTACTCTTCGTCAGTCCATTCGATAGCACCAAATCAACCTCAGGGATAGTGATTCCAGACTGTCCAGCCGAGGTCGAAACGATGACAAACGACTCATCTTCTGCTGGTTTGGCAGTAAAAATCTCTCGGCGCGCAGCTTCTGATATGCCAGAATGTAGCTTGAAGAATCGTATTTTCCTGGGTTGATGGCGAGTATGACGTTTGATTGACGCAATGGTCTCATCAATACTCCTCACACCTTCAACAAAGATTAGTGATTTTTTCGAGTCCTTACCATATTCAAGGTAGGCTTCGGATACGGTATTCACCTTATCTTCTGTAATGTCGATATCATGCGGCCGACCGTCAATAGTTACGACTGGTAGTTCTGATCCGTTAATATCTTCGTACATCGCCTGAGAAACTTCCGTGTCAGGCGTGGCACTAGAAAAAGCCATATGCCATTTGCTGGTATTCTCTATCGATTTTGCCGCCAGAGCGGTAGCAAATTCCATCTCCAAATTGGCTTCATGTATTTCATCAACCAGGATAAGCGTCTTCTCGTCCTGCCAGTCGCTAGAAAATTGTTCCAGCTTTTTCGTAAACGTTGCTGGAGTCATGAAACAGAGCCTAGTGTCCGGCGTCGCTTCAGTGGCACGTCCGTGAATCTTGCCCACCAAGTGATTAGGATATTGTTCGCCAAGCTGTTCACGCAAACTCTTCTCGACATATTCAGTAACATTATCGACGATAACCCGCCGCGGCATCAACACCACGACACGATCAAACCGCTCCAGTGCATACTGAGCGGTTTGTGTCGTTTTACCACTACCCGTCGGTCCGCACAGCCAGGATATTTTACTTTCCGATAATGTGTCTAATATCTCTGCTTTGTGCTTATATGCAGGTAGTTTTTTGTCACCAAGATCATAGTCAGCAAAAGGAGTTTCCGGTAGTTTACTGTACCGTTCCCGCAATTCTTTTAAACGCTGTCGCCTCTGTTCGGGCGGTTCACCATAACTATACGACGGTTGACTGAGTCTTTCAATATTTCGACTCAATAAATGACTACTGCCAGGTTCTTGCGATCTACGTAAATAGCCCGGCCGCCGAACTCCATCTTTCACACTACTCTCTCCTTTATACTCACATTGTAGATAGGAGAAAGTAAAATAGCAAACGTAAGCGTCTTAGCTTTTTCTTGTCTAGTTTGTCTAACTTAAAAAACGAATATTTGTATAGCAAATCGCAATTCGTATTACACTGCCGCCTCCCTTTTGCATTTATGTTATTTTTTCAAGCGCGCTATGATACACTGGTGTCATGACAAAACGCATCCTACTCAAATTATCAGGTGAACAACTTCAAGGCGAATTCGCCAGCGGCTTTGACCCAAAACGCGCTCGCTGGATTGCCGAACAAATTCGGCCAGCGCTGGACGACGGTGCTGAAATTGTAATTATGGTTGGTGGCGGCAATTACGTTCGTGGTAATCAAATCATCGGTCACGGAATCCAACCTGTTTCTGCTCATAATATCGGGATGCTTTCTACACTTATGAATGCCATTGCACTGGCGGACGTATTAAATGACGCAGGGCTGCCAACTCGCGCATTGTCCACAGTCGAAGTGAATCAATTTATCGACCACTATACTTTCCGACGCGCCATTAGCCATATTAAGAAAAACCGCATCGTAATCGTGGCGTGTGGCACCGGTCGACCATTTCTGACTACTGATACTGCGGCATTAAATCTAGCACTGGAAATGCAGTGTGATGCCGTGGTTAAAACAACGAAAGTCGACGGAGTTTATGATAAAGATCCTATGAAATTCCCTGACGCCGTAAAAATTGATCATTTATCTTACCAAGAAGCCCTAACAAATCCTAACATTGCCGTTATGGATAAGGCGGCAATTGGACTAGCAATGGACGAGCATATTCCAGTTGTAATTTGTGATTTGCTTACAGACGGAAATATTCTCCGCGCAACCCGCGGAGAATCAGTAGGCACGCTTATTAGTTAAGGTTTTAATCCTTTTTCTTATCTAATTTATCGAGTTTCAAGAAGTGAATGATTGCATATACAACAAATGCAACGGCTATCAACGTAATTAACGAACTAACGAACGCGCCGTATAAAAACTCACCTTTACGTCCAGCAACTTCAACTGTGAATGAAGCTGATTGTAAACCTTGTTGAGAGCCAACGATCAACTGCACTAACGGGTCAACAAATGCCGTCACCAACTTTTTAACCGTATCGCCAGCTGCAGTACCAATTGCCAAACCAACCGCCATACCGACAACACCCTGTTCGCGAATAAAATTAACAAATCCAGCCATGTGAGTGTCTTTTATCGCTGCACTTACAATTTTCTTCTCTTTAAGGGCGGCAACTTTCGCCGCGGCTTTTACGCTCTTCGAAGCTAATTTCTTAGCTGATACTTTTGAACCTTTAGTTGATTCTGAAGATTTCATAACTATAAAACTCCTTTTATTAGATATTTATTCACTAATTTTATCACAGGTAGCATCGCACACAATCGCACCAGCAGCCTTTATAGAACTCAGCAACTTTTCGGCAGCCCTTAACTTCCCTACAGCCAAGCTATCATACTTAGGTTTACTATTGATAATTTCCTTATACAACCTAATTGCCTCATTTAATAAGTTAATATCCCTATCATGTTTAGCTACTTTACGTACAACATCAGGAAGAAACAGCCTGTTCTTTGAAGAATCTCCCGACAACAAACTATCATTTACCACGGACGCTACTTGAACAGCCAAATCACCACTGCCTTGTTTTATTAATTCTCTACATAATTTATCCGCTTCTTTCAAATCATTCCGAGAATCAACATCCAAATATATACCAGACAAGTCTACTATTTTATCCGCAGCCTCTTTATATCGCCCATTCAATTGATCAATTCGAGCATTATATTCATCTAGCAATAATAATCTACCTGGAATAGACGGCAGAGTAAGCATCTGTAGTCGTGCATTTCTTCCGTAGCCATCTCGATATTTCATACCATCCGAGAACATCAGCCATTCTCGTCGAGCTACAAAATCACTTCTATTAACGGACGAAGGCAATTTCTGCAATAATAAATCTGTATATAAAGTACTATTAGCTCTGAGTTCACCATAATACAACTGCTCAGCTGGATCTATTCCATCAAAGCCAATGGCGTCAGCCATTTCACAGCACAACTCCTCTGTCAAAACATCTATTATAAACGACCTATTACTACTACGATCAAATAGCGTGATGAACGTGTGTTGATTTGCATAACTAATGAAATGTTCAATTCCTAATTTTTCTAAACATTCTGACGCAACGATTGTGTGTCCATAACAATTAGCAGCTTCGTCTTTGGCAATATTTACCGCTTCAAGCAGACTTGAAAAATTACCCGTTGACCTAAAATTAAGTGTTTCGCAAACAAGCTCTGCAACAGATTTAGCAGCCTCCGCTATATCATCAAACGTCTTATCTGACTTTTCGTACACACTTTTTATGTCACAAAGCTTCTCTGATTCTAACAAGAGTTCTCGCTTAATGCCTCTTTTCTCTGCTATATCACTTCTCGGAGTTAATAGCTGAGTAGATAAATATCGATCATAAAATGATGTATATGGTTGCTCATCTAATTGTTTACTCGGTCGTTCATTCACGAATTTATATTATATACTAATATAGTATATTTTACAACCGTTCTGGTGCCACGATTCCCAAAATAGCCAGTCCAGCCTTAAGAATGTCGGCGTAAATTGCCACAATTCCTACGCGATGTGCCTCTTTGTCGCTACCAATAACCTGATTTTTCTCGTAATATCGATTAAATTCTTGCGCCAATTCAAACAAATATGTACAGATGTGATGAGGTTCCAAACTTTCCTTAGCGCGATCAACCACGTCCACATACTCACTCAATTTTCTGACCAGCATTTTATCCTCGTCAAACAACTCTGTCGGGAAGGTAATTTCTTTGTCAGATTTAGCTAAAATTCCCCGCGCTCGAGCATGGGCGTATTGCAAGTAGCTTCCCGTATTTCCCGTCAAACTTACCGCGTCATTAATATCAAATATGACGTCGCCGCCGATCTTCACTTTCAAGAATTGATAACGGAGCGCGCCAGCAATCACGTCGTCAGTTGGTTCGCCGCCAGCATTTTCAATTGCCTTCTTAAACTCATCAAACAGCCAGCCGATTGTAACAACCTCACCCGTTCGTGAACTCATTTTCCCAGTTGTCAATTTGACCAAGCCAGTCGCGTAATTAAATAATTTTCCTTTCAAAGCCGGAATCGACAATTCACTAGCCGCAATCACGCCACGGAAGTATGCCGCTTGCTCCTCGCCATTTACCGTAATTGACAAGTCCAAATTCGGATAATCCTTATACTTCAACTGAATCAATCCCATATCATGCGCCCCATAAAGACCATTGCCATGAGATCCGATAAACACATTATCAAACGCGCCGTATTTGCTACCCTTAAAGACGTATGCGCCGTCAGATTTGGTAAACACCTCTGGCGTTTTCTCTTTAATCAAAGATTTACCCAATTCTTCAGTTTCACTCTCAACATAACGTCGCTCAATCGACACGTTTCCAAGTCGCCCAACATTAGAGTCAATTTCGTCAAAACTCCAACTTTTACAGATTTCGTAAACTTGTTTATATAGCGGATCATCCAGGACGAATGATTGCTTAGCTAGTTCATCAATTTCCGCCTTCGCCTCTGGAGATTCTTTCGCCGCACGCGCACCTTCAACGTACATGCGACTCATAAATTCATTTCGCTTATCAGCTGGGATTTCGTTCAATTTATTTACATCGCCGTCAATCTCACGCAAAATCGCCCACATACTTTTACCGACATGCGTTCCGACATCACCGTGATAACTAACTCGATGCACAATTGCGCCATCAACCGCCAACAAATTAGCCATCGTGTCCGCCAAAATCGCATTCAAAGCGTGTCCGATATGCATAGCCTTAAATGGATTCGGGCAATTGGTTTCAATTACAACCGTCTGACCGGCGCGCTTCGTCGTTGGCTCTTTTTTCAAAGAATTTAGCACAGATTGATCGCTCAGTTTTACATTGATAAAACCTGGACCAGCCACGCTTACTTCACTAAACTCCTCTTCTTTGCGCAGATTTTCAGCAATCATCTCCGCAATTTCACGCGGATTCTTCCCTAGTGGCTTAGCCAATTGCAACGCCACATTTGTAGCAAAGTCACCAAACTTCGGATCAGGACGCGTCAATTGTACCGATACATCTTGGTCAAAAAGTTGCTTCACTACTTGAGAAATAATCTGTTCCATACTGTTCAGTATACAACAGAGGTGGATTATTATCTAGCTAAATCTCTACGCAGTTTCGTCAAGCTCTTCCAGTTCCAGACTTAATTTCGTCGCCGAACTTGGGCTAGATCCTTTCACGTGTTGCAATACATATGTCAATGCCGACATATCGTCTCGACTCAATACGCCTTCGGTAAGTCCGTGAATATCTTTTTCTTCAGCCATTTTATTCC
>UNSR01000029.1:0-6322 GCA_900557595.1 Candidatus Saccharimonadota bacterium
TTTTAATTCAATAGGAATGAACTGGGTTTGCGCAACAATTCCGCTAATCTTAAAGCCAGTTAACGGATTAGTTTCTATAAAATCAGCCAAAACGTGAGTTAGATCACAATTACCAATTAATATAACACGACGCGCACCCAAACCGCGTTTTAATAGCTTCAGACGAACAATATTGGCGGCACTGCGGAAAATCATTAGTAAGATGAAGCCAATCCCAGTGGCGTAAACCGCGACAAGCTTGGCTGGGAATAACGGAGTGTTAGTAAAGAACGTCACAGAAATCATAATCATAATTCCAGTTATTGACGCCAAAAGTATTCGTCCAAAGTTTCGCAATGGGTGCGTGTAAATCTCTCGGTCGTATAAGCCAAAGAAATAGAACATCACGATCCACAACGGCAGCGTCATAAAGATGGAAGTGATAAAATCTATAGCATTTATACTGATATGGAATGGTCTAGGATCCAGGGAAATTCGCAAAATATAGGCAATAGTAAATGCACTTAACAAAGCTAAGATATCAAGAACGACCAGAACAATTTTGAAGTAAAAATCAGACTTTTTCCGCATAATCTCTGGGGTAATTATACAAAAATATGCCGATTATAGCAAAACAATGAATCGTATTTATAAAACTGCCAAAAAACCAGAAATGCACAAACATCGCGATGGTTAGAGATAAGATAAATTGAGCTTTAATTTTACGGATATTTTTTATGGCAAAAAATATGATTATCAATGGGGTAATTAGAAGAGTAAATAGTCCGATAACTCCCAGTCCGCTGAGTAATAATATGTAAAAAACGTAGACCGTTTGGTCCGCTGGGACGTTTATGTGAAGGTGTTTTTGGATGAAATTACCGAGGTTGCCGAGTCCAACACCAAAGAAGAATGTTCGTGGCGATGACAGCCAAGATTTTACAGCTAAGTCGCTGGCGCTGAGTCTATCGTTGGCGGAAGCTTCAACGAAACCGGCAGGTTGGAAAGAATTGTTGCTTGGTGGAACGTTTTCGGCGGGTTTTGACGACGGATTTTTGACGACGGATTTTTGCGGAATCTTAATTTTCCCGAGAGATAATTGATCGACCATACTGACGAAGGTATTGTGTGCGATGAAGGGCGTATTGGCGTATCTAATGTTGGCTGATGAGAATAATAAGGCGAATCCGAGTAATAATCCAGTGAAGATGATTGGAAGTTTTTTACGCATAAAAGATGTGTCAATTCGTTTTATGAAAGCGATTATAAATAAGGCTATTATGGCGATAAAAATTGCTAAAAATCCGCCACGGGAAAATGTTAAAGATATGGCGAGAGTTGCGAAAAATAGGCTAAATTTGGCTAAGCGAGATTTTGATTGAAATAGTGCAAGGAAGAATGCTGGGAGTAGAGAATTAGCGAAGAATTGCGGTTCGGCGGCGAATAAATTGATTCGTGGAAACCCAAAAACGTCGGCTTTACAGCCAGCGCAAAGCGTACCAAACCCTGTTGGTTCAAAAGTGGCGACGATGAGCTGAATGATTGCTAAAATCCCAAAAACCAGCCCGATCCATATTCCAACGCTGATGAGTTTGCGCTTTTCTGATTTTGACAATTCGCTGTAGATTAAGCCAGCGGATAATCCGACGGTGAGTAAGAATAATAGCGATAATGAATATAACGCGGTGCGCAGGCGTGCTTCTGCGAAAAATATGCCGACGGTAATGGCGATAAAAATTGCCAAAAATCCGCCGATTAGCCATCGGTTTTTCAACAATTCTTGGCGTTTTTTAAGTAACAAGGGCAAGGAAAATAATAGTAGGCTTACGGCAACGATTTGATATAATCCTACGCGCAGTGACGGGAAATCCAGAATTGATAAGCCGACGCTGGGATGCAGGGCGAAGCCGCCGCCAAAAATAATAATAGCCAATAGCCAGAATCGGACGTCGTTAATGTATTTTTTTGCCATATTTTAAGTATAGCGTATGGTGTATACTTTAGATATGAAACTGACGAAAAAGCAAAAAATAATGTTGGATTTTATCGATGGATTTATAAAGGGCAATGGCTATAGTCCGACGCTTCGGGAAATTATGCGCGCCTTGGGCTATAAATCGGTATCGACGGTAGCGAAACACGTTGATAATTTGGTGGCTGCTGGATTTTTAGAGAAGCAGGATGGCGAAGTTAGGTCTTTGACGCTGAGCAGTGAGAAAAAAGAAGTTTGGTGGCAGAATTTAGCGAAAGAAATTAAGAAGAGAGAAGCCGAGGACGACGAAAAATCACGCTCGGAAGTGGAGATTTTAAAAAAAGCATTGGAAATTGTCCGTCAGTAACTTTACAACTATTCAAAAACTCGCTATAATACAAGACATATTCCGGCATAGCTCAGTGGTAGAGCGGTTGGCTGTTAACCAATAGGTCGCTGGTTCGAGCCCAGCTGCCGGAGCCAAATCGAATTTTAAGACTTCAACGAGTATAGTTGAGGTCTTTTTTATTTGTTTTTGTAGTTATATATTTCTAATAACGCGGGATAAGTGAGATAATAATGACTATGAATAATACTTATTGTGATGGTATGTGGGCTAGATTTCTTTCTAGTCAATGTCTGCAGGATGATTTTAAGAGCGGTCCAAAGAGTAGTGACTTAAAGGATATTTTTAACTTTGCTAGTAGTTCGGCGGAGAGCGCTGAAGATTTTGAGCGGCGATTTCCGGTGATTGCGCATATTGATCTTTATGGACATACTGCTGTAGATGGCTACTCTTATGTTCGGCTGGTAAAAAATGAATTGCCAGAGATGCGAAAGTTAGCGGAAGAGAGACAAGAGGCTGATATCGTCATGCAAATAGATGATTTAATGAGGTTTATAGAGCTGGGTGTTAATGGCGCAGATGGCGATGTAGTTTTATTGATCTTTGATGGTATGTAAAACAATAAAAACCAACTTCCCAATAAAAAATTACCACCTCATCACGGGGTGGTAATTTTATGTAGCCATAGGTTAGCGTAGAATGAATAGTCCTGCGGCAACTAATGCCAGGGTGGCGATAACACCTAAGAAGGCATTAAATCCTGTGTTTGCGAGTAGTCCGCTTACAGCATTCTGAGGCTTATTAACTGGATTATGAGCGGCAGCTGACGGATTTCCAGGCTGTGGCTGCGGCTGAGGTTGTGGCTGCGGCTGTGGTTGAGGCTGCGGCTGTGGTTGTACTGCCCTAGGGATTATTGATGTGTCAATAGCCATAGTGCCACTAAATGTAGCTGAAACTGCTCCGATTGTTACGCTTCTTGTCCAAAGAGTATTTAAGATAGGGGATGCTCCGTTGGCTGGTAGTGATAGTAGCTGAATATTTCCAGGAGTTGCCGTGCTGTTAATAACGTCTGCTGAGTTGGTCACGGAAACTACGTTTCCTGCCAAATCCTTCAGCGGTGAAGCGAATGATTTGTCGTTAGGCTTAACACTAACTCGCTGATTTTCAAGACGTAGGGAAGTCAGGGATGTTAATCCAGCTAGCGGACTTATATCGGCGAAGCAGTTATTTCTTAAGGATAGAATTTTTAGAGAAGTTAGACCAGATAGTGGGCTTAGGTCTGAGATATAGTTGTTGTTTAACAACAAGTTCTGAAGATTCTTAGCAGCTTCTATTCCGGTTAGGTCGTAAATGTTTGAGTAACTTAGGTTAAGATCTGTCAATCTTTCCAACTCTACGTCAGTAATTTTTTGATCGTCTTTACGATTAGTGCTAAATACTGTTGACAGTCTGTCATTAAGCAACTTGCGCAGTTGTGTGTCTTTGACTTCAACCTCTTTGGGTTTTCGCATTTCGTACACGCGGACGTAGTCGACTGACATGGTTGCTGGGAAGTCGTCCGCAGCACCTACTGAATTGTGTGCATCGTTCCACGGAGCGTCAATGTAGTTACCTCCAATTGCTAAGTTAAGTCGTAAGAAGAAGTCTTGATCAAATGGTCCATTTGGATTACCTGTGGAGTTGTTATTTTTAAAACCGTCAATTTCACCGTGAAATTCGCCGTCAATGTAATATTCCAATTTTCCTTCAGTCCACTTAACGCCATATGTGTGCCATTCGGAGGTGTCTTTACTGTCAAATTTGTTTTGTGGGATTACGCGCTGTCTACTTCCGTGAGGGCCTGGAACTCCAGGTGTCGTACTTTGCTTTCGCCAGTGTGCGTCAGAAGCAGCAAATTTTGGATTAGAGCCTTTGGTTTCTACGATATCAATTTCACCACTATTAGGCCAGTCTCCATATTTTTTGTCGCTAGGACTCATCCAAAAACCAGGCCAGGTGCTCTTATTCTTTGGCATTTTTATGCGAGCTTCAATGTAGCCATATTTAAAGTTTGCTTTACCTTTTGTCTGTACGAAGCCAGAAGTAAAGTCTCCAGTTTTAGTGTTGCCGGTGCAAGTTGCACCTGGTTTATATAATCCAATCAAATTCAGACTGCCGCCGCTAACATTGACGTTTTCTGATTCGCGTTTGTAGCAGTTTTGAACTTGTTGGTTTTCGTCTTTCCATCCACCAGTATAGTAATCCCATTTGGTATCATCTAATGAATTCCCATTGAATTCATCACGCCAAACAGGTTCTGGATTCCAGTTTTCACTATCTGTTGGCGGATATGGACTTCCTACACCTTTGGCGTTGTCCATTGGCAGGGTAAATAACGCCCCACCAACAATTACACCAACAGCCATTACCGCAGTCACTATTTTAACTTTTGTATTTAAAAAACGTCTTTTTATTAACATTTTTTGTTTTCTCCCAAATATTTTTTATCCGTCACTAGTGTAACAATAAGCGGAATAAAAGTAAAGAATATTATGTAGTTATTTTAACAACAGAGCTGTGAAAACGCTGAATACTGAGGTTTTAAGCTGAAATGAAAAATTGCCACCCCATAATGAGATGACAATTTTTCTATAAACACCTAAGCTAATTAGCGATTAATCGATAGGTTTATTGACTTTAGAGATTTGATGTTGGAAACCGCTCTTAGGTCGAAGACGGAGTTGTTCTTAAGAGATAAAGTCTTAAGGTTTTTAGCCGCCTCTAAGCCTGTTAAATCGTGAATCTTTTCTGCTTCTGATGTGTTGTCGGCTGCATCCAAGTTAAGATCTGTCAATTTTTCCAACTCTACGTCAGTAATTTTTTGATCGTCTTTACGATTAGTGCTAAGTACTGTCGACAATTTTTTATTAAGTTGGGTGCGC
Source organism: Candidatus Saccharimonadota bacterium (assembly GCA_900557595.1). Classification (GTDB taxonomy): domain Bacteria; phylum Patescibacteriota; class Saccharimonadia; order Saccharimonadales; family Saccharimonadaceae; genus Nanosynbacter. The sequence continues at coordinate 5,219 of UNSR01000029.1, forward strand.
AAATTGTTATCTGGCACGTTGACTTCCGTAGCTGTTCGCCTTTCGTATACGCGGACATAATCGATTGACATAGTTGCTGGGAATGACTTTGGATATTTAGCTAAGGCGTTGTAAGCGTTTGACCATTTACCGCCTTTACCATCAATGTAGTCACCGCCGATTGCCAAGTTAAGTCGTAGGAAGAATGGTTGATCAAACGGACCATAAGGCGTGTTTGCTGCGTTTGGCTGATCGAATCCGTTAACGGTGTGGAACTTTACGCCGTCAATGTAATATTCCAATTTTCCTTCAGTCCATTTTACGCCGTAAGTGTGCCATTGAGTGGTGTCTTTAAATCCAGCTGGCAAATCCTTGCCTTGGGCGTGTTTCTTATTGTATTTTGAAAGTCCCCAGTGAGCGTCTGCTGCCGCGTAATCTAAGTTAGAACCTTTAGTTTCTACGATGTCAATTTCACCACTGCGAGGCCAGTCTCCATACTCCTTCGTTGCAGGACTCATCCAAAAACCAGGCCAAGTACTCTTATTATTTGGCATTTTTATACGCGCCTCGATGTAGCCGTAAGTCCAAAATTTTTTACCTTTTGTCTCTACGAATCCAGAGGTAAAGTTGCCGCTTTTTTCATTTCCTGTGCAGCGCGCGCCAGGCTTGTATAGTCCGACTAAGTTTAGACTGCCGTTTTTAACATTCACATTCTCTTCGCTCCTACTATAGCAGCTTTGGACGTTATTAGCGCTCCATCCGCTGCCGTATATATTCCAAGAGTCTTTATCTAACGATGTACCGTTAAATTCATCACGCCAAACAGGTTCTGTGTTCCAATGAGTACTATCATTTAATGGATAATCATCGCTGACGACACCCTTAGCTTGTCCAGTTGGCAAGGTAAGTAGCGACCCGCCAATGAATAGTCCAGCGGCTATCACTCCAGTTAATATTTTAACTTTTGTATTTAAAAAGCGTTTTCTTATTAACATACACTCCCCTTAAATTTATGTTAGAAGCCAATTATAACAACAAGCGCAATAAAAATAAAAGTAGATTGGTTAATTTTACAGCAAAATTAAAGAACCGTTATGGTTTGAAAATTAAGCGCTATGCAACGGT
>UNSR01000030.1:0-6318 GCA_900557595.1 Candidatus Saccharimonadota bacterium
CCTGTGTAAGTTGTTGACCGAATAAGTCAGTGCCTAGTGTAAGTCTGCTATTGGATACAGTATCAATTCTCTCCTCAAGAATTGAGCATACTCAACTGCTAGAATATTTTCCTGGATATAACCCTTATTTTGTTCTTAATCATAGTATGTAATTAGCCGTAATAGTATATGAGTAACCAACAGATAGAAAAGCAACCAACAAAACGACAGCATTGGCTACCTCGTAGTTCTTATTTGCAAAACTTCACTGTTGATGGCAAAGTCAAGACTTATTGGCTTGGAAATAATGGCCGTGCTAAGTTCATACAAACTGCTGAACAAAAAGACATAGCACCTATCAATATTGCTGTAAAAAATAGTCTATATGAAACGCCACTTCTACCGACCAATTCCATTGAGAATGTTTTAGCTCAAATAGAAGGAGACTATGGAAAGGTACTAGATAATAAGATCAAGAAGAGTAAGCGGCTTACTAGAAAAGACCATGAAAAAGTAGCTTTATATATAAGTACACTAGAAAGCCGCACAATTAAACAGCAGAACCATCTAAGGAATTTCCTGAATCAACTTAATGAAACAGGTCGTGCAATATCATTAGGGCATAACGCACCAGATGCAGCCGATAGGTGGAGTAAAAAGATAGAAATGATGGAGGAAATATTTTTTGCCAAATCAATACTCGTATCTTTAGACGTAAATAAATGGCAACCATTGGACTTTTGTTTTCTAAGGCCATCAGATACTGTTGATATTGAATTTATAACATCAGATCACCCCGTAACAGTTACTGATTTTACTAAAGGCAATTCTCCATTCGGACTTAATCATTGGCATAAAACAGCCGAATGTGTAGTTCCGCTCACTCCAAAAATAGCACTGTTCGGTAACGCGTGCGGTATCACTGGATACAAAGAAATAGACTATAACTTTGTTCGTGAGATAAACAACCGTACACTACGGCGAGCAGATAAGATGATTATCTCTGCAAGTCCAATCCCAGAATACGAAGAAAAGGCTATAGTCGAGCGTGCACCGCAGAGCTTACTACTTAATTTTCTGAGACTGCCGAACGGTCAAATTGACAAGATTATTAAAAAGCAAGATAAACAAGAACAGTATAAATAATTTAAGCTTACAATCAATCTGTCGTAGCTATCACAAAAATAGTCTAGCTATCAATCCTGCTCAATAATCCACCATAATTATACGGCGTGAATTTGTCATTAATAAAGATCGGATAGGCCGGAGTTTTTACTCCCATTTTCTCTGCCAAACTCTGGTCAATTGGCTGGAATGCTCTTAGATTTGCCTGATCAAGATTTAACCTCGTTTTATCCTCCAGAGTCATCCGATATACAAAGCGAAACTTCTCCACCTCTGAAGTTGCCTGACAATCAGCAATTTCCTTTTCAGCAAGCATTTGCAGCTTCTGGCGCCAGATTTTCACATCATTCAACCTGCTCTGCACGCTAATTTCTATCGACACGCAATTTAGCGCATACTTATTTATACAATCATAATCTGCCACAATCACCCGAGGCAAACCCAATAACCATGACGCGCCCAGCAACTCTTCATTTGCACCCTCCCCGACAAACGTACAGTCATTATCCGGGCAAAACGTATTGTGAAAGTCAAGCGCAATATCATATTCCTTGCACATTTTCAGTAGCTCAATCGGGCGCTGCTGCTCGTATATGCCGCTTGATTTCACACCGGGAAATGACCGGTTCAAGTCTTGTTCGACGAAACGCTTATTTATTTTTATAGCTTCCTCATTCGCCAGTACGCTGTCAATATTTTCCAGCGGATTTTCCTGTAAACTCTTGACCAGATCAATGCCCAGCATTTCATTCCCGTGCATGCCGCCAATTACTAATATTTTCATATTCTTATCCTCCTTATATATTATTTTTTTACCGAGATAAATCAATTGATACAAAATTCCGCCAATCAGGAACATCAGATTTGGCTTTATCAATGGTCGCATCATCGTCAAAGTCTCTCATAGCCACGCGCGTCATCGCTGACACAATAGTCCGATAGGCTACCTTCGTCTGATCTAGGCGACTGGAAAACCCGTATACCATTGAGCGAAAATTTACTAGATTATTACGTCTCGAGACTTGGCGGTCAGCAAAGACTTCGTCCAGCCATAATATCTCTGGGTTAGGAGCAGCGGTTGGCGCGTACTTCTGCTTAAGCCACGCTGCCATCTCTAGCGACCCAGGATATTTTTCCGCCGCAATCTGTATTGGATCAGCCGTCCAAGCGACCGCCGCCAATGCCAGTCCCGCTGGTGTCTCCTCGATATACCAACACGCTGGGCGCGTCTCGCCGATAGCATCAAATTTCTCGGTCAATTCCTGTTCTGTATAAGCTTCGTCTCCAGTCACGCTGCCACAAGCTTGACATATATCACCAGGATTTTTACGAGAATAGCCTGACGAGCAGCCGCCGCATTTACTTACTTCATACCAAGGCTCTGCCGCGAACGCCGCTTGATACGCGGGAATAATCGCGTCGTACTTCTCTCTCGCCCCATCTGGCGCAGCGAACCTCGCTGTTCTTATTTCACTCATAAAATATCTCCAAAAATTAACTAAATTGACTGTCAAAAAATCAAAACGCCAGCGTCGCGCCGGCATTCATTTGGATTTATTCACAAACTACTCAGCGCTAGCTGGCCAAACGTGAGAATGATGCTTGAAGACGTTTTTATAACCGCCAGTGCCGTTTTGCATCCAGTCGCTAATCCTGGCAACCGTACGACTACTGAGCTTCGTTGCCGCGATGATGTCGGCGTATTTTTCGCCTTTTGACAACATTTTGGCGGCTTGCAGACGTGCGCCAACTTCAATAATCTCCTTCTGAGTCATGACATCGCGAAGAAACGCTCGTATTTCATTAGGGTCACTTATACTAGCAAGAACATCCGCCAGCTGACGCAACTGTTCATCTTTCCAAATATCGTTCTTGTCATTCATATTTTTAGTTTACCAAAGTAAAGTAGGAATGTCAATAATTTTTGCATCACTATCTAAAAACTGGAATTTTGCTCTCATCTCGCTTATACTTAAGCCATGAAAACCTGGCAAGATGTCGCCTCTCTTTATCAAATTTATCCGCGCAGTTTTCTAGATACGAATGGCGATGGAATTGGCGATTTGAACGGTATCACCGAGAAGCTGGATTATTTATCATGGCTGGGTATCGATTCGATTTGGATCTCCCCATTCTTCGTATCGCCGCTGACTGACTTTGGTTATGATATCGCAAATTATCGAGCTATTGATCCGACTTTCGGAAAAATGCACGATTTTCAGGCGCTACTTAAAAAGGCTCACGATCTCGACATTAAAGTTATGATCGACCTCGTTCCCTGCCACACTTCAGACCAACATCCGTGGTTTCAAGAATCCAGATCTTCACGCGACAACCCCAAGCGAGGTTACTATATTTGGCGCGACGGAAAAGATAATAGCGAGCCTAACAATTGGCGAAGTTTGTCTGGCGGCAGTTCGTGGAAATTTGACGAGCGCACTGAGCAATTTTACCTGCATTCGTTCCTGAAAACGCAGCCAGATCTGAATTGGGATAATCCCGAAGTGCGTGCTGAAATGAAAAACATAGTGCGATTTTGGTTTAATGTGGGCGTTGATGGAATGCGCGTCGATGCAATTTGGGGAATTTCCAAAGATCCCGATTTTAAAGACGACTCTCCAAATCCTGATTTTTATGGCAATCCAGACGATTACGGAGCATTTATCCACGACCACTGTAAAATGGGACCGCATTTTCAGGAATATTTGCAAGAATTGGCGTCAATCTGCGACGAATATGACGACAAGCAAATGGTGTTTGAATTTTATCCCGACGATAAGCTAGGCGACGTCTATCATCAATACAGCCAAATCCTGACAGTTCACCCAAAAGCCTCGGCGTTTTTTATGGAATATCGCGACAACGAATGGCATGCTAAAAATATTGAGAAAAAAATCGATAATTACCTACAATCAGCAAACTCAACCACGCCATTTTTCTGCATCGGAAATCACGATCAGCCACGAGTCGCCTCCAGATTGGGCGAAGAACGCGCCCGCGCCCTCAGCTTCTTAAATCTCCTCACTCCAGGAATTAGCGTGGTGTATTACGGCGATGAAATTGGCATGATGAATGGAGAATTGACCGCTGATGACATTCAAGATAATTTTAGTCCCGCCAATTCTGTTGTTGATAGCCGAGATTTGGAACGCACGCCAATGCAATGGAATGATTCGCAATTTGCGGGCTTTTCAAGTGTAAAACCTTGGCTTCCTATTAATGATAATCACACGAAGATTAACGTTGATAGCGAAAAAATCGCAAACGATTCTCTGCTTAATATGCACCGAGGACTGCTAAAATTGCGCCAAGCTCTCCCGATTCTTAAGAATGGCAGCTTGAGTATTGTAGAAAACACCGGCAACGGATTTATTCTTGGATTAAAAAGAGAACTGGTTGGTCAACGTGCTTACATTTTCATCAATTTCGCAGACGAGAAACAAAGCTTCTCCATTCCAGAAAACGCCAAGATCATTGCCTCGACTCACTCTGTCAATTTAATTACCGTAGAAAATCTCCAAATGACAATTCCAGGATATTGCGGAGTTTTACTTATTGTCCAATAATAAAAACGTTCAACTAGAACAACGTTCCCATTTCTAGATCACATTCTCCCATAGGATAAATACCCGCACATCGAGCCGCCAGATCTGCCATTTTATTTTTAGTTTTCTCATCGTTGGCAGCCTCGGTGAGAGCTTCCAAGTCTGAATAGTAATCATCAAGAACATCTAGATATCTGTTTGGATAGCTGTTTTGGCTAGATTCTGTCGTATCGTTCTCTAACTCCTCGTCACCAACCTTGCTGACTTCCCCATAAGTGCCGAAGCCATCTAGACCATCGTTCAATATTACTCGTTGCGAATTTGTGTTTGTTCCACTTGGCAAATAATCAATACACGGCATTTCTCTATATTCCTCCTCTTTTCACTTTATCTATAAACCATTATATGACACTACCAGATGTAGTGGTAGAGTTAACTTCACAACACTATCAAACAACGACGTTTTTTATTTCGTTCGGTTAATTCACCTTTAATTATAAGCAGTCAGAATCAAATCACCATCGACATACTCGCCCAAAAATACATCTCCGTAGGATTCTAAGCCTCGTTTTTTAAGCTGACCAAGCAGCCACTTTTCGTCTTTTCCGATTACGTCCAAGATATCAGCCTGCAATTGACCGTCCGTTATTAACGGGAATTTCGGATTTTCCTCGCCTTTGTGCGAAATAATAAGCTCGCCGTCTTGTTCGACAACAGCTCTTTTCACATCTTTCGTTGAGTAAATATTATGGGTTCGAAGCTTGAAAGAAACATCATGAGCACTTAAGCCAACCTTCTCGCAATTTTCGATATTTATCTTCCCATTGTCTATAATTATCAAAGCCTTCCCGTCAATCAGCTGCTTAGCCTTAACGCTATGTTTCTTTATCCACTTCAGCGTTAACACTAGCACGCACCATATGCACAAAATTCCAACATAGTCCAAAATCTTAATGTCATTGTTATAAATAACGCCACCAATAATACCACCAAGTACGTAATTCTGAACTTGATCACTAGCGGAAGATGGTGCCAAATTACCTTTTCCTGTAACGTTAATTATTATCGTCAGCGCAAAAAATCCGATCAATAATTTTATTGCTACTAAAATAAATTCATTCATAATTTACCTACTTTTTCTATTAAAAACGCTCTGATATTTATCAGAACGCTCATCAGACTTATTTCAATCGTAGGAACTTGGTGAGGTGCGCCTCCCCATAACTACGACTGTCCACCACAACAGTTTTGTCTTGAACCGGCACCTCACCTATTCCTGGATGTGATAATATCATAGTTCCACCCGGTTTGAGTAGTCTCATTAACTTGGAAACTGTGGAAAACTGTGGATTATGGTATGGCGGATCGGCAAAAATAATATCAAACTCCCCTGTTGAACTCGCACTTTCCATCCAATTTATTATCGTTGTTTTTATTACAATAGATTTTTCTTCGACGCCCAAAATGCTCATGTTTTCAGCAATTACTCGCTGAGCGACTCGATCTCGCTCCACGAAAACCGCCGACTCTGCGCCGCGACTTAACGCCTCTAGCCCAACAGCACCAGACCCCGCAAAAGCATCCAAAACCCGCGCGCCGTGTATTGATTCACCTAAAGAATTGAACATAGCCGAGCGCACTCGTTCGCCCATAGGATGCGTCGTTGAGC
>UNSR01000031.1:0-6203 GCA_900557595.1 Candidatus Saccharimonadota bacterium
GAATTGATATATCTCGCCATTTTTCACTTCAGAAATCAAAACCAAGGCAGGATTATACGGCGCCAAAGTTTTATAAAAATGCAAATCTTCATCCGTAACGTGCTTTCTTCCAGGAAAAACTTCGCGGAATTTGCGCTTGCCGATATCTTCAAAATATCGCGGCTGGCCTTTTGGTGGAAGGAACAATTCCGCCCGCATACCCATTCGCGAAATTATCTTTTTAACGTCAGATAAAATCAACGGCGAAGTCGCCTCCAAATACATCATCAGCTGCTTTTTATTCGTCAAAAACACCGACGCCTTAGCCGTGCGACTAACATCGGCGTGCCACAAAATTATCGATTGAACATCAATTGGAAAACCAAATTTTTCCTTAGCAATTCGCTCCAGCGCCAGCTCGTCATACGTCGCCTTATTCATAGATAATATTTTACCATTTTTTTATGAGGTGCGCGAGATGGCAAAGATGTGAAATCTAATAGCCAACCTGTCTGACCGATTCGACTGATTGACGGGAAATATCCAAGTGGCTTTTACCCTTAAACGCGTCTTCTGGATGTTTTTCATTCACCCTCTTAATACTGAATCTATAACCTTGGATGAATTCTATAAATAGCAATTTTGATATCGCGTTCTGAAGACTGCCGACATGGTAAAATAAAACTATGGATTTCAATACTCGTTACGCTAAATTAAACGATAATCAACGACAAGCAGTCGACTACATTCACGGATCGCTTTTGGTAATTGCTGGGCCAGGAACGGGAAAAACCGAGCTTCTAAGTATGCGCACTGCCCAAATCCTGAGACAAACCGACACTTTGCCAAACAGTATTTTATGCTTGACGTTTACTGAAAGCGGCGCCACAAATATGCGCCAACGACTTCGCCAGATTATCGGTGAGGACGCGTATAAAATTGCGATTCATACATTCCACAGCTTCGGCACAGAAATCATCAATCAACACCGCGAGTATTTTTTCCGTGGCGCCGACGCTCAGCCAGTTGACGAATTGACGCAATATCAAATTATCTCTGGAATACTCGAAGGGCTTGATTGGCGAAATCCATTAAGCGCGAAAAACAACGGGGAATTTGTTTACATCAAAGACCTCATTCGCATTATTTCCGAGTTCAAGCAAAGCGGCTTAACGCCGTCAGAATTACGGGCAATTATTGAGGACAATCAAAGCACAATCGCCGAAATCGCGCCAGACATTCAGCAAGTATTTTCCGCCAAAATATCGAAAAAGACAATCGAAATGTTTGCGCCGATAGCTGAGAAAATTGCCAATTTAGCCGCCAAAAATCCTGACGAGAAAAACTCAAAATTGCCAGCCTCAATCACGCCATACGCCAACGTTTTGGCGCTGAGCATCGTGCACGCCACCCAGGAAGCACTTGACGAAAACTCAACCAAGCCGCTGACTGCTTGGAAAAATAAATGGTGCGAAAAAAATGCCAATGGCGAATTTGTCCTGAAAGATTTTACCGCCGCAGAAAAATTATCCGCCGCAATTGACGTTTACGAAAAATACGTAAATATTCTGTCCGAACGCTCGCTATTTGACTACGACGACATGATTTTATCCGTTATTCAAGCTTGCGAATCTCACCCAGAACTGCGCGCAAATCTCCAAGAGCAATTCCAATTCATCATGGTCGACGAGTTCCAGGACACAAACTTGGCGCAACTTCGATTGCTGTTCAATTTGACCAGCGAGAACGACGACAATCCAAATATCATGGCGGTAGGCGACGACGACCAAGCAATCTTCAGCTTCCAGGGTGCAGACGTGGGCAACATCCAGCGTTTCCGCCAGCATTATCACGACCCAAAAATCATTGTTTTGACCGACAATTATCGTTCCGCCGAGAACATTTTATCCTCAGCGCGGGACGTCATCACTCAAGGTGCGGATCGACTGGAAAACACAATTGACGGACTATCAAAACAATTGACCGCACACGCAAATAGCGAAGGCTCAAAAGTCGAAATCCAAGAATTCTCATCTGTTAGCGAAGAGCGAGCGGGAATTGCCAAACAAATTGCCGAGCTGATAAAAAATGGCGAGAAACCAGAAAACATCACGATTATTGCGCGCCACCATAAGGAACTCATTGAAATTCTTCCGCATCTTTATAAGGAAAATCTTTTTGTCAATTACGAGCGTCACGACGACATTCTGGAGCAAGATATAATTCAGATTCTGGACAAATTAGCGCGAACTGTCGTGGCGATTAGCCAGAATAATTTGGACGTTGCCAATAGTTTATTGCCGGAAATTACGGCTCATCCAGCGTTTGGATTTTCTGCACTGGATATCTGGAAATTGAGCCTTCAAGCTTATAAAAATCGGCAATTGTGGCTGGAAAGCATGCTGGCGAACAGCGTATTTAAGGAATTTGCAGAGTGGCTTTTGGAGCGCGCTAAGGACGTACCGAATTTGCCACTGGAAGAGCAATTGGACAATTTATTAGGCTTAACTGACGACGAAAGCGGCGACCTTCAAGTCAATTCTCTCGCCAATTTCTATTTCTCGCCAGAAAAGCTAAATAAAAACCCAGAAGCATATCTGACAATTCTGGAAAGTTTGCGCACTTTACGTCAAAAACTTCGCGATCGAATCACCGACAAAAACCCAACTCTGGAAGATTTTTTGGAATTTATTGATCTGCATATTTCGACAAAAACTCGCTTAACGCAAATTCGCACGCACGCAAGTTCACTCAGCGGCGCCATAAATTTGATGACCGCTCATAAATCCAAAGGTCTGGAATTTCCGCACGTTTTTGTGATCGGGGCAATTGACAGCGCTTGGGGCGAGAAAGTCCGTACGCGCAGTCGAGCTATCCGATATCCCGCAAACCTCCAACTTCAGCCAGCGGGCGCCACTTACGACGAACGACTTCGATTATTCTTTGTGGCGATGACTCGCGCCAAAACCACATTGACCATGACTTATTCCCAAACCAACGATTCTGGCAGCGACACAATAATCGCCAGTTTCTTGACGAATTGCACGCCAACCACCATTCCGACCAGCGACGATCCAGCTGAACAGATTGAACTTGCTGAAACCGATTGGACGACGCGACTAACTTCGCCGATTGTTCCGGAATTAAAGGATTTATTGGCGCCAGCGCTGGAAACATACAAACTTTCCGCGACGCATTTGAACAACTTCCTCGACGTTTCACGTGGCGGACCGCAAAATTTCTTATTGAATAATTTACTACATTTTCCATCCGCCAAAAATTCCGCCGCAGCTTACGGAACCGCGATTCACAGCAGCCTCCAGCAAGCACATTGCTCATTCAGCGCCGATCATCAATTGCCAAGCACCGAACAAATCCTCCAATTTTTCCAAAAATCACTCGAGAGCCAGCATTTGCCAGCCGACGATTTTCAATTGTATTTGGATAAAGGGAAGTCGGCTTTGACCGCGTTCTTAAACGCCAAATCTTCGGATTTTCACGACACGGACTTGGCGGAACTGGACTTTTCAAACCAAGGCGTAATTATAGATAACGCCAGATTGACTGGTAAACTTGATGTCGTCGACATCGACAAGCAAAATAAAACCATCTTCGTAACGGATTATAAAACTGGCAAGCCGTCGCATTCTTGGAAAGGTTCGGCCGATTACGAGAAAATCAAACTTCATAAATATCGTCAGCAATTGATGTTCTATCAACTACTGGTCGAGCATTCACGCGATTATAACAATTTCACTTTCACCGGCGGGCGATTACAATTTGTCGAGCCAGACATGAAGACCGGCGATATTCTTAGCTTGGAAGATACATTCTCCAGAGAAGAGCTGACTGAATTTACGCAACTGATTGAGATTATTTGGCAAAAAATCACCACGTTAGATCTGCCGGATATTTCTGGCTATTCGGCGGATTATAAGGGAATGTTGCAATTCGAAAAAGACCTGCTGGCGGGCGAAATATAAAAATATTCTAGTATATTGTTGCATTTTTTTATAATTAGTGTTATTATAGTAAACGCTTTGTTGGTAGAGCTGACTTTTCGAGTTATGCTCTCTAGGAGCATAATTAGGAGGTCAGCTCTTTTCTTTTAGAAAGGGTGATATCCATGTTTGACACATGGACGCCTAAGCAGCGAGAAACTGCTATCAAGAAGGGTATGGCTGGAGGGCAGCTCAGCCCGTACGAGCGCACTAAGCTCGAAGAGGCCGCCAAGCAGGCAGGCTCTGTCGGGCAGAAGGCGAAAGACGCCCTCAACAAGAGTAAGGGTTAGAACTGGCTCTTGTTAAATTGACGGCCATAGATCTTAACCCATCTATGAAAAAGTTGATTTAGAATCAGCAAAAGAGCGTCCGTCCGCCCCTGGCATGATTCAGCCAGCCGGTAATCCGGAAAAGAATCAAAGGGTATGTGGACCGAGAGTCCCTCTCTCTCGCACGAGAGAGAGGAGAGGGTTCGACTCCCTCCATGCCCGCCATCCGGCAATTAAAAAACCTAACGCTGTCGAGCGCCTCAATGGCGGCGTTCAGGTTCATCAATATTTCCTGCTAGACAATGACGCCTAGCAACGTGAGCCGGCACGTGGAAGTATTGATGTTTTCTAATTTTCGGGCTCGCGAGATTCACTCGTGGTAGTCGATTTCAGCGTTGAAATCAATTCCGAGCAGAACCGCTTGAGCCCCCATCCCCCTCATTCTCAAAGGCGAGAGTGAGGGGTTTTCTCCTTTTTGTGATAAAATAACAGAGATGACATCGTTTTGGAATGATTTACCGCAGCCATTTTTCATATTGGCACCAATGGAAGCCGTCACCGACGTCGTGTTTCGTCATGTCGTGAAACAAGCTGGCGCGCCAGATATATTTTTCACCGAGTTCGCAAATGCCACCGGCTGGGTTCACGCTGGCGATAAGGCCATAGCTGGGCGACTAATTAAAACCGACGATGAGCAGCCTCTGATTGCGCAAATTTGGGGTGGTGAGCCAGGGGACATGGAAGCTTTCGCTAAGCACTGTGCGGAACTTGGTTTTAACGGAATTGATATCAATATGGGGTGTCCCGCCAAGTCTGCAATTAAAAGCGGTGGTGCGGCTCTGATCCGTCGACCCGACATAGCGACAGCAGCAATTGACGCCGCCAAAAAATCTGGATTGCCAGTTAGCGTAAAAACTCGACTAGGCTATACTTACGTCGATGAATGGCGAGAGTGGCTGACGACAATTCTCAAACAAGACATCGTGAACTTGACGATTCATCTGCGCACCAAAAAAGAGATGAGCAAAGTTGCGGCGCATTATGAATTGATTGACGAGATCGTTAAGCTGCGCGATGAAATTGCCCCACAAACGCTCCTGACTATCAACGGCGACATTCGCGACCGAGAGCATGGGCTGGAAATTGCCAGAAAACATCCTGGCGTGAATGGAATTATGATTGGGCGAGGCGTTTTCAGTGATCCGTTTTGCTTCTGCGAATCGAAAACTGACACAGATAATCATAAAGAAGAATTGTTGACGCTTCTTAATTATCACTTGGATTTGTTTGATTCTTACCAGCCGACTTTAGGGCGACCTTTTGAAACCCTAAAACGTTTTTTCAAGATTTATATTCGCGATTTTGACGGCGCAAAGGAACTTCGAGAGAAATTGATGCACACCACGACGACCGACGAAGTCCGCCTAGCCATTGCAAATATCCGTGATTTATGATATAAAATAGTTTATGCGTCAGCTCGAAGGATATTTATCTATAACACCAATCGCTATTGATGATACGAGCGATTTACGAGAACAAGTAGATCAACTGTCTCCAGGAGATATTGCATTATTTGGCACCGACCAGTTGGGTGTGCCATTAGATTATCTTTATATAGGGTTAGATCCTCGCGACGATTACTCAGAAGGTCGCCGCAATAGCATCAATGAAGTTGGGTTTTATGATGCAACATCGTACTGCTCGGGCGTACCTCTCGCAACCCAACCTTGGGCAATCAAGCCATATCTTACACCACGCGCAGCGTTGAAAGATATTGATACGATGCGCGATATCAATAGCCTAGAGCACCCTCAAGCAATTCGCACCTTCGAGCCTAAAGGCGTTATCCGCCTTGAGAATAGAGAAGTGGCAGTGATTACCGATTTTATACAAGGCGTGCGGAGCTGCGACAGTCTAGTCGATGAATACCGCGAAACTATGCTACCTGAAGAAA
>UNSR01000032.1:0-6187 GCA_900557595.1 Candidatus Saccharimonadota bacterium
TTTTTATACTTCGGTTGCTGAGTCTTATTTGCATTACAGTCAAACTTTGGAGTTCTTAGGTATACAATCTCCCTAGAATCGGCGCCTCGTCCCATATTTGTAGCATATTGGAGCAATATAAGTGAATTCTTTTCAGGATCAGTAACAGCGCTACTTGAATATGGATTACTCCTATATCCCCACTCTCTAGGTGCCGCACTAGGGAAATTTTTATCGGTAGCAAACGTATCCTCTCCATCATAACTGCTCACCTTAAAGCGCGAAGCTTGGCGAACGTCAGTTTCAATTGCATCCATGGAATTATGCATATTTCGACTAATCTCAACCTTCGCCTTACTGATAGACGCACTTTGGTTTGCTGAAATTAACATCTGACTAAACACACCGACGACCATTGCGATGATGACCATCACCAGGGCTAGTTCTACTACAGTAAAACCACTCTCACTAGAACGCCACATATGTCGCATGTACCACCTTCTTTCCACTACCCACGCCAGAGCTTGGCAATCCATATTCTACGATAGACTCCACTTTGATCGGCATCCCCAAGCTAATTGTTCCATTTTTACATCCGTATGGCGCTGATGCATATACTTGTTGACTGACCACCCCAGGCAGCCCATCGACACTACCGATAGTTCTCGTAACTTCATACCTAGTATTCGACGACGCTGTATTACACTTAAACCACGACGGAGCGGAGTCGTTCGCGTAACGACGCATATTATTATACGCCAGAAGACTCGCCTTGTTGTGCTGGGCATTCATGACTGATATTTGGCTAACTTGCGCTTGCATACTTAATATAACAGCCATGAAAATACCAATAACGACCAAAGTAACTGCAACTTCGACAATAGTAAATCCATCGCTTTTTCCTACTAGTCGCGCCATATACTATTTACCCTTTTTTCCGACCCCGTCGAAAATTCCTTATATATAATGTTATATTTCACACAAGTTACCGCCGCTACGTCAGTTATAGGACCAGAACTTGGCTTCGTACAATCCCCATCGTCTATGTTTGCCGCTTCGTACAACAATTCGCCATTACTACCGCCAGACCAATCACTACGATTGCACTTAACCATTTCTTTTTTTAATGAATCACTCCCTGCGATTGACGAAAAACTTTTAATAAGATCAGCGCAAGAAGGATATTCGTGTCCGATAGAGCTTACGTTTTTATATTTGTAATATCGCTCCAACCTCAAAGACAACTCAGATACATCGGCTTTTTGTTCCTGATCTCTAGTCAAATTCAAAAATCTTCCACCACCAACAAACGCTATACTAGCCAAAATCGCCACAACCACAATAACTACTGCCACCTCAACTATCGTATAGCCACCCGTCCCACGATTCATATCAATATTGTAGCGCAAATCTACAAAAAAGCATATGCTTATTATCGGGAAAGTTCTAGCGGCTCTTGCTCAATTTTTATACCGAACTCGTCAAAGACAATTTGCACAATTTCCTCACGAATCGCCGCCAAGTCATCATATCCCGTTGCCGAATCATTCACAAGCACCAACGCGTTCTTTTCGTAAACTCGCATGCCGTGACTGCGATAACCCCTTAAGCCAGCCTTATCTATCAACCAACCCGTTGGGATTTTATACCTTCCGTCAGACATTGCATAATTTGGAATGTCGCTATATTCTTTTTGCAATTCTTCCAATTTCCATTTTTCAACCAGCGCATTTTTGAAGAAAGAACCTGCACTTGGCAATTCCGCTGGGTCTGGCAATTTTTCCGAACGAATATTAAGAACTGCCACGCGAATCACTGACAAATTGACCTCACGAATATCATTCTCGTCAATATATCTCTGTAAAGAAGCGTAATACGGCGGTTTCGGCTCTGCTTTATTTAGTCGTAAAGTAATATTCAGAATGCAATATCGCCCTTTTTCCTTGTCGCGAAAAATGCTATTTCGATAAGAAAAATCACATTCGTCAGCAGAAATAGTTACGATTGTGTCGGTTTTTGAATCGTAAGCCTCCAGACCAATCAACGTGTCAGCAATTTCTTGACCGTACGCCCCAACGTTCTGGACCGGCGCAGCTCCAGCCGTTCCAGGAATTCCCGACATAGCCTCAACCCCCTGAAGTCCAAGCCCAATAGCCTTCTCAACAACCTCATCCCAGACTTCGCCCGCACCAATTTTCACATCAGTTGTTTCGTCGGTTTCAGAGATAACCTCAAAACCTTTGATCTTATTCAACAGTACGATTCCCTCAAAAACCTCGTCATGCGTAATCACATTGCTGCCACCGCCCAACACAAAAATCGGCAAATTTTCCTTTCGGGCATTACGATATAGCGACACAACATTACCAGCAGAATCCGCTGTCGCCATATAGCGAGTCTCACCTCCCAATTTCATAGTTGTATATTGTTTCAGTGATATATTAGTCATAACGTCCATGCATATAGTATATCATTTTACTCGGCCGTCATCTATGATATAATAACTTCATACGCACCCGTAGCTCAGCGGATTAGAGTACTTGGCTTCGAACCAAGGGGTCGCAAGTTCGAATCTTGCCGGGTGTACCAAAATAGCTCGTCATTATGACGGGTTTTTATTTATAACGACACTCATAAAAACACTAATCGAGCAGCTTAGCTAGCTATTCACTGGCGGATTCTGAATTCCCGGCGACATTTGCGCAGATTGTTAACCTAAAATTTGGCGAATTTGATCAGCGGTGATAATTGTGGTCGAACCGGGCGCGACAGTTCCTGCCAGCATTTGCTTGGCGACGGTATTCTCGACAGCTCGCTGGACGACGCGGCGCATCGGACGAGCTCCCAATCTTGGATCATAGCCAGCCTCGACCAACAACTTCTTACCTTCCTCCTCGACCGCAACTTGAATTTTTTGCGGTGCCAAAGTCTTATTAACTCCCGCCAAAATCAAATCAACAACCTGCAACAATTCCTCTTTTCCTAGCGGACGGAACAAAACGATTTCATCAAAACGGTTCAAAAACTCTGGGCGGAATAAATTGGCATTAATCAGCTCGTTGATAAACGTCTGCTCGAACTGCTCCAATTGATAGCCCCGCTCAATATATTCACGAATTCTATCCGCGCCAGCATTCGACGTCGCAATTACAATCGTATCGCGAAAACTAATTTCTCGGTTATTTTCATCGCGAAGTATTCCTTCATCCAAAAGCTGCAGAAGTGTCGTTAAAACCTGAGGATGAGCCTTTTCAATTTCATCCAAAAGCACGACAGAGAACGGACGCTTCTGTACTTGAGCGGTCAAACTTCCTGGATCTCGCGCACCATCCGCGATCAACCTAGCCACGTCATCCGGCCTGACAAATTCGTTCAAATCCAAGCGAATCATATTGCCTTCACCGCCAAAATAAACATCCGCCAAAGCTTTAGAAAGCTCCGTTTTACCAACACCAGTCGGGCCAAGAAACAGGAATGCGCCAATCGGTCGATTCTGATTTCTAACACCTGTGCGCGCGCGGCGAATAGCGTCAGAAACAACTGTCACGGCTCGCGTTTGATTGATCATTCGCTGATGAATTAATGACTCCAAGTTTAACAATTTTTCCTTTTCGTCACTCAAAGATGCTACCGAGATTTTTATGCCAAGAGTTTTTTCAATCGCGTCGTCCACAGATTGCGCGGTCACCAGCCCACCACTCGCATAACTTGCCGCCGCTTCCAAAATTTTCAACGCCTTACCTGGCATTACTAAGTCCTGAACATAACGATCGCCAACACGATACGCCTCCGCCAGCGCCTGATACATATATGTCACTTTGTGCTGCGCCTCAAATAAAACCAATTGATCGCGCATAATTTTCATAGTTTCGGGTTCATTTGACGGCTGAATTGCAATTGTGTTCAAAGCGTGAGCAAGCTGCGGCTTAGTCTGGGAAATTTGCAAAAATCGCTGATCGTCCATCGTTAAAATCGTCCTAAGTCTGCCTGCCTCCAGAATTGGCAATAACACATTACTAAGGTCAACCGAACCAACGCCTTCTTCGAAGAATAATTGCGCATTGTCCAGACATAAAATCACGTTTTTCGACAGAAAAGCCTCGTTCAAAATCATCGTGACTAGATTTTCCAATTCCCCGCGACCCGATGCCACGCTAATCAACGACGACGCGTCCAGCATAAAAACTTGCTGATACATCAGTGAGCCAGGAACGCCTCGATGCCCGTCAATCAGCATTTCCGCAAACGCCGATACGACAGTACTTTTTCCCGCACCATCAGCTCCAACTAGCGTAATATTCTGCCGCCCGCCAGAGCTAAACGTTTTAAGCATCTGCCCCAGCGCTTCCTCGTGCGCAGCCAACTTAGTTGTAAACGCGCCGCCAGATACACTGACGCTAATATTCTGAGCAAATCGACTCAGCAGTGGCGTATAACCAAAAGACCAATCTCTAGCAATTCCACCCGTATTTAGCGGCTTCTCTTTATATTGATCAATCAACGCCTTTATTCGCTCGTACCATCGAATAGCCTCCTCGATATCATGAAAATCGATCTTCATATTCGCCAGCAAAGAATCATGCTGTGGCAATTGCTTTACTATCGCCGCCGCCAAAACCGCACTAGTAATCTTCGGACTTTCCGTGCTCTGCCAGATTTCAATCGCCGCTTTCCAAATCTGCTCCGTTCGATTCGGATCGTCGACGGAAATATTGCGCAAGAAATTCGGCGTCAAACCCAGCCGCACTGCCAAAAATTGCCCGGCTCGCGTGCCTGTAATCGCCTCAGCAATATCAATCGGCGTCGGTCTGCGCGGCAATTTGCCTAAAACGTCCGCCGCCATCACATCGTCAATCGTCTTAGGATTTTTACTAATCTCCGCAGTCTTTAAGTCTTTTTCCCACCAAATCGACACCATAATCATCGGGCCACTCAGACCAAATAATAGCCAGCCAATTGCCCCGTGTTCAATCAACGACCACAAACCAAGTAACACCATCATAATGCCGACAGCTATCGCCACGATATGCCAAGCATTGCCAAACCTTACAGAAAATCGCGCTTTCTGAGATCGTAAACTGTCGTAATTAAATCTCGGCTCTATTTCCATACAGAAACTCCCATTTGCCATAAAATAATTCCGATAAACGGCATCAGCGGCAGCGCCAGCCACATAATAATTCCTACAATCATCCATAAAAATCGTAGCAATATCATCAATATCCCGACAATTATCACCATGGAGCGCACCACCGCGCCAATTACTCGCGAGAACATTTTGTCAAAAAACGCAGATAGCTGCACAGATAAGTCGCCGCCAACCGGAGCGGCTGAAATCTGGCGAAACGGATTGAATAAGGTTTTCAAAAGTAGCCCGACTGAGAAAAAATCCGCGGTTCGTAAAACTCCCAGAAAACTTTGTCGGATATATTGCAACAAGCCATTGCCATACCACCACTGAAAGATACCCACCAAAAACATATTGATATTGTAGCACATCGACCCGGCAGAGTATAATAGACAATATGGCAAGACAGATGATTAGTACTATTATTGGCAAAAGCGTCAAGAAAGTCGCTAAATTACGCGGTGGCGGTTCAGCCTTGCCGGGTTTGGTGATTGAAAAAATTGACCCAAAATTTATTCAAAGAACGTTAGCAGATTTACCGCAAGGCGTGGTGATTATCAGCGGAACGAATGGAAAAACGACGACGACAAAAATTGTCGTAGAATTGTTGGAATCGGTCGGATTAAAAGTCTTCACAAATCGCACTGGTAGCAATTTTTCCCGAGGCGTGGCAGCAGCGCTACTTGATGAGGTCAATATCCGCGGCAAATTGGACACTGACATTGCGGTTCTGGAACTAGACGAAGCTTGGGCGGTTAAGTTTGTACAAATTGTTCGCCCGCGCTTTTCCCTGCTTCTGAATGTTATGCGCGATCAATTGGACAGATTTGGAGAAATCGACAATACAGCCGCATTGCTCCAAAAAATAGCTGAAGCCACCAGCGACACTGTCGTTCTCAACCGCGACGATCCGCGAATTTTTAAGATTAGCGAACATATTCAGGCTAAAAAAGTTTTCTTCGGTACAACCAGCGAATTGCTTCAATTGATGCCAACGGACGACACTCTAAAATACGGAACCGCGGTCGCAAATCAAAGCGTGGCGGCTGATGTTTTATTGAAAAAAATTAATGCTCAACA
>UNSR01000033.1:0-6137 GCA_900557595.1 Candidatus Saccharimonadota bacterium
ATTTGAGGACAATTCCGCCGGCACAATTATGTAATACATCGCCAGCGAATGTTGCATCATACTCAAATCTACTTCTTCAATTTCATAGCCAAGCTGCTTCAATTTCTCTGCATAATCAAGCGTTTTTTGGCGGACTTCCGCGTCCACGTCGTCGGTCATACACTGCTTGACTAGACCTATTTTTTTCTTTGCAAATTTCGGCTGGTTATTCCAAAAATCAGGCAAAGTCGTCATATCTTTATCATCGCGACCAGCCATAATTTCCATCACCAAGTCCGTATCTTCAGCATTCGTGGCAAAACAGCCAATTGTGTCCGTGCTTGACGCCATCGCCACTACGCCATAACGACTAACTGCCCCATAAGTTGGCTTAATTCCAACCACTCCGTTAAAGCTGGCTGGCTGGCGAATCGAACCGCCAGTGTCCGTACCAAGCGCAAACGGAACCACGTCAAGCGCCGTAACTACCGCCGATCCACCAGATGATCCACCAGCAACTCGCATTTCATCTGCAGCGTTCTTCGTTGGGCCAAATGCCGAATTTTCCGTCGAACCGCCGTGTGCAAAAGCATCCAAATTCGCTTTACCAATGCAAATCGCACCTTCCGCTTCCAATTTCTCAACAGCCGTCGCCTGCAATGGCGCATTAAAGTTTTCTAGCATTTTTGAAGCGGCAGTTGTTGGCGCACCAAACGCCAAAAAATTGTCCTTCACAACAAATGGCACGCCCGCCAATCGTCCAGAAATCTCGCCAGCATCAACTTTTTCTGCTCGCTCCAGCGCACGCTCTTCCGTTAAGCTAAGCAGCGCATTATATTCTTCAATTTCACGTGCTCGTCGCAACGCTTCTTTTACGTTCTCGACCGCGCTTTTGCCAATAAAATCACTAATCTTACTCATTACAATACCCGCGGAACTTTCACTTGATTATTCTGTTTTTCTGGCGCCAAATCGAGCAACTCCTCAACAGGAATCCCCGCTTGAACTTCATCCTCACGCCAAACATTGCTCAGTCCCGTAACTTGATAAGTCGGCTCAACGCCCGACACGTCAAGCTCGCCCAACTGCTCAATATAGCCAATTATATTTTCCAAATCTTGGCGCAGTCCGTCGGTTTCGTCATCAGTCAATGCCAGACTACTCAAACTCGCCAGGTGCTGAATATCACTGGTAGAAATAGTTATCATATCAATATTATACCACTAAAAAAAGCCGCCCATCAAAGTGAGCGACTTTATTTTTCCAAGTTTTATTACATTGAGTAATCTTGGTAGTTCTTGTAGCGACTGTAATCTGATGGAATAGTCTTTACTGAGCTACCCGTGTCGTGCGCTTTAACGGTGATTGTGATAGCGCCAGTCAATAATACGACAGAAGAAGCCACAATCAACATCAAAGACAAAGCCTTTGACATGTTGCGTCCTTTGACAATTTGGCAAATGAAGTAAGCGCCAGTAGCAACAATTGCAAGAGCTAATGCGTATGGCAAGAATTCACCCAAGTACAAACTCTTATAGAATTCGCCGCCGTCACCAACGCCGATAAATAGCAATGAGTTGATCAAAATGCTTACTAATCGAGCAACCAAGTCAACGGCTGGAATAATCAAAACCGCCAAACCACCGTAAGTTACCAATTTGTAAGCTGTTCGCTTTGTGTAGCCTTCACGCTCCGGAACAGCTTTTGATACGCGGGAGAATAGAACTAGTGACAATACAGCCAAAAGCACAGCAAACACTGACGCTGCAATAATTCCTGTTCCCTGAGTTATCATCGATGGGGCGAAAAATCCGCCAACACTTCTTAATAACATTGATGTTGAATTTGTCCATAGACCAAACACCTTAGTTATAAAGTCAATCAGCAACATGATTGAAATAATCGCCGAACCCATTGCCAAAGCGTATTCCAAAGTTAGCATCTTCGCCTTGCCCTTATTTGGGTCTTCGTATGCATATTGTGGATATGCTTGATAAGCATTTGGTTGCATCGGCATTTCTGGTTGCGCGACGTTTGTTGGCTGTGGTTGTTCTTTTGTTGCCATAATCCCTCCTAATCTAATAGTATTTTCATTCTACATCGTATGGCGAATTTCTGCAATTAAGTCACGCAATTCTGCCGCTTTTTCAAATTCCAAATTAGCGCTATGCAACTCCATTTGTGCCGTCAGATCTTTAATCAAAGCCGGATATTCGTCTTTTGGAATTTTCTTCAGGTTAAGCTTTGGCTTTTTATCGGATTCTTTTTGCGGAATAATCGAGCGCAAACCGTCATCAATTTTCTTCTGAATAGTTTGCGGCGTAATATTATGCTCTTCGTTATATTTCTGCTGAATTGCCCGACGCCGATTCGTTTCGTCAATTGCTCGACGCATACTATCCGTAACATTGTCGCCATACATAATAACTCGCCCATCAACGTGTCGCGCCGCCCGTCCAATTGTCTGAATTAAAGCCTGCTCACTACGCAAGAAACCTTCTTTGTCGGCGTCCATAATTGCCACCAAACTGACCTCCGGAAGGTCCAAACCTTCACGCAATAGATTAATTCCGACCAGCACGTCATACGTTCCAAGCCGCAAATCTTTCAGAATATCGCCACGTTCCAGCGTATCAATTTCGCTATGCAAATACGCCGTCCTCACGCCGTTTTCCGTCAAATAAGCGCTCAAATCCTCTGCCATTCGCTTGGTCAATGTCGTCACCAATACGCGATGACCTTTCGCAATTGTCTGGCGAATTTCCTCCATCAAATCATCGACTTGCCCGTCGGTCGGTCGAACTTCAATTGGCGGATCAAGCAACCCGGTCGGCCGAATAAGCTGCTCAGCTGGCTTTGGCGAATGAGAAAGTTCATAATCTCCCGGTGTGGCGGAAACATAAATTGCCTGATGAATATGCTGATTGAACTCATCAAATCGAAGCGGGCGATTGTCTAACGCGCTCGGAAGACGGAAACCATGCTCAACCAAAACTTCCTTACGGGCGCGATCGCCGTTATACATTCCCCGAACTTGCGGCAATGTCATGTGCGATTCGTCAACCAAAAGCAGCCAATCGTCCGGAAAATAATCAATCAAAGTCGCAGGCTGCTCGCCAGGTTCTCGGTCGGTCAAATAGCGCGAATAATTCTCAATCCCCTTCACAAAACCAGTTTCCTTCAGCATTTCCAAATCATATTTGGTGCGCTGACTTAGCCTTTGCGCCTCTAAAAACTTGCCGTTATCCTCAAACCATTTCAGTCGTTGATTAAACTCATTTTCAATCCCAACAATCGCTTTTTCAATTCGCTCGCGTGGCGTCGAATAATGGCTGGACGGGAAAATTGTCAATTGGTCTGGACGATCCAAAATCTCGCCAGTCAAGGGGTCGATCTTCGTCAGCCGCTCAATTTCATCACCAAAGAATTCCACGCGAACCGCAGTGTCTTGACCTGCCGGAAAAATATCTACGACATCGCCGCGCACCCGAAAAGTTCCGCGCGCAAAATCGATGTCGTTGCGCTTATACTGAATGTCGGTCAATAGGCGGATAAACTTGTCCTGAACTCGACGTTCGCCAACGGTCAATTTAATAGCCATATCGGCGTAAGTTTCCGGCGAACCAATGCCGTAAATACAACTCACGCTCGCCACGATAATTACGTCGCGGCGCGTCAATAACGCGGAAGTTGCCGCATGCCTAAGCCGGTCAATCTCGTCATTGATTTTCGAATCTTTCTCTATATAAGTGTCGCTTGAAGCGATGTACGCCTCTGGCTGGTAATAATCAAAATAGCTAACAAAATAATGGACTTCATTGTCCGGAAAAAATTCCTTAAACTCAGAAAAAAGTTGCGCCGCCAAAGTCTTATTATGCGCCAAAACCAGCGTCGGCACATTGCGCTTGGCGATAATATTCGCCATCGTAAATGTCTTCCCTGAGCCGGTCACGCCCAGCAAAGTTTGCTCACGCTGACCTTTTTCCAAACCGTCGACTAGCTGAGCAATTGCTCGCGGCTGGTCGCCCGTGGGCTGATATGAAGAAGAGAGGCGAAATTTATTCACCTCTCTATTTTACTATATTTACAAAAACTAGTCTTGATTATAAGTTTGAGACGAGCCAGAAACTTCACATTTGCCGTCAACCAAGCGGCTCGGAACCGACGCCGACTTCAAGTCTGAGCATGACATACCGCCTTGCTGTGTGCCTGCAATAATTGCAATTTCACCAGTACCGTTCTTTGGTCCGATAATAGTATAAGCATTCGTCAAGCCATATACTGCCGCATATTTTCCGTATGCACGGTCGATGATTGGCTCATATACAGAACCTTCACGCTCTGGAATTGGCTGACCAACTTTAGACTTCAAAAACTTCTTCAAAGAGCTATCAATATCCAATTTATCAACATCACTTGCTGAAGTTAAACGAATGCCCGTACCGTCGCCTTTGGTTCGGAAATCTTTATACTCTTTCTTTGCCTCATTTGACGGCTCCTCGCCTTCACCGCGAGTTTTTTCCAGTGAATCAGATGAATCCTTCTTTGTCTGGCTACTTTTTACCGAAGCGCTAGAATCCTTATCTTTATACACAGCACCAGCAATTATCCAAGTAGCCATAGCAACAATGATTATACCCATAACAATCACTGCCGCGATCAGCCATTTATTAGCCGTTGATTTATTTTCCATAAAACCTCCATTTAGATTGTGCTTTGATTGTATATGATGGATTATTTGCCGTCAACGTATTGTAACCATAGGCATTTTATGATATAGTAATAAAGTTAAAATCATAAAATAAAAAGGATAATGATGACACCGAAAAATGTTTGTATTCCGCGCGAATTGCAACTTCAGGCTGCGATGTTCAGATTAGGAAAAGTCGATGACGAAATTCATGCCGGCTATGAAATTCTCCAAAAATATCATAAAACCGTAACTTTTTTTGGGTCGGCCAGGATAACCGAAGATAACGAATATTATCAAAAAGCCAAAGATTTAGCGTTTCAGCTAGCCAAAGAAGGCTACACAATTATCACCGGCGGTGGTGGCGGAATTATGGAAGCGGCAAACCGCGGCGCTATGGAAGCTGGCGGAAAATCAGTCGGATTCAACATTCGCTTGCCACACGAGCAATCATTGAACAACTACACGACAGATTCATTCGCATTCACTCACTTTGCACCACGAAAAATCGTTATGACACTTCTGGCTGACGCGTACGTCTGTTTCCCTGGCGGATTCGGTACAATGGATGAAATTTGTGAGATTATCACATTGACACAAACTAAGAAAATGGCGCCAGTGCCAATTGTTCTGTTTGATAAAAAATTCTGGGGCAAATGGGACGATTTTGTTCGCGAAAACATGCTTCCAAATAAGTTAATTTCTGACGGTGATGAGAAAATCTACACAATTACCGAAGATATTCCAGAAGTAGTTAACTTGATCAAAAATCAGCGAACTTGTTGCGACCGATAGTTATTTCTTAGGCTTCGGCTCAATCCAACAAATTCCACCCTGGCATACCACTCGCTCTACGGCTGGATTGTACGTGCGCGGGTGGTTTTTATATCGGCGCGTAATCTCAAATCCCAGGCCTCGCTTGCCATACGTTGTTTGCTGCTTCCCAAGAGGCAACTGGCAATGATAATTATTTATAACGTCAATCGGATTAAACGAAATCACTTGCCCATCAACGTCCAAAAGCACCCATTCAGAGGCCTTGAACGGCGCCCATTTGTCTACTTTCGGCGCAATAGCCATTAGTGATTGATAAATTTCTTCTGCCGTAGCGTTTGACGGATCCAAGCCTAGAGAGCGAATAATCGAGTGCGCTCTAGCCAATATCTCCGCAATCAATCGCACATCGCTATCATCCCTAGTCATTTGCCTGAGCTCGGTTAATGCTCGACGTTTTTTCGCGTCACCGCCCAACAATTTTCCCAAATTTTGCGCCATTATAATTCCCTTTCTTGAATTGGCATAGCGTGAAGCACTGTGCCAGCATATAAAATTCCAGCCTTTGCTCCAATTTTCATAACCACCGAACTAGCATTCGCACTGCCCATAATCACAGAGTTTTTCAAATTGCCGCTTCGTGCCCACTCACTCAAAAATCCCGACGCAAACGCATCTCCAGCGCCAGTTCTGT
>UNSR01000034.1:0-6059 GCA_900557595.1 Candidatus Saccharimonadota bacterium
ATAAGGAGTAAAGAATGTCAAAGGTTAAAGCTGGTGGTTCTAGTAAGAACATCCACAACAATGCTGGTCAACGTCTTGGCGTTAAACGATTTGGCGGTCAAAAAGTTTCCGCTGGAGAAGTTCTAGTTCGCCAAACTGGTGCTACAAAGATCGCTGGTGACGGTACATACGTTAGCCGCAATTTCACCATCCACGCTGCAAAAGATGGCGTAGTTGGCTTTAAATCAGTTAAGAAAACCAAGTTTACCGGTAAATCAGAACGCCGAACGCAAGTTATTGTTCTTTAATCGGTAAAAACTTTTTATTAAAATAACTCCGGTCAATGCGGAGTTATTTTAATATCAATCACCTCTTTTGATAATATCCTTCACGCTTAATTCCCTCAACATCACCTACGATATCCCGACGGCGCCCACTAGCTATCGACAAATCATTAACAATTTCATCAATCACCTGAGTTATACTACTTTTGTAGTAGTCTATTCCCCATCTACTGTTCTGTAACTCCGCAATATAACTTCTTATTCTTATTAATTTATCCAACAAGCCATTAGTTACCTCACCCAGAACTGTATTATTCACACCCATCTGATCTACGTGCTCAGTTAGCTTAACCAGACGCCTACGCTTTTCGTCTTCATTTTCAATCTCACTTTTTAGATCCTCTAGAAGACTATTTATATCATTCTTAAATTTATTCACAGACTCAGATCTAGAAACCTCAAGATCTCTAATTCTACCTGACGTAGATGTTATCATCTCTGAGATCGCAGGATTATTCATTGCTGTTGGATTATATTTAATTAGCCCTCTCAGCCGATCCAGCTCTCCAGTTATATATTGAGCCTTTGCAAAAAACTGATTATTATTATCTTCGGTAAGTTGTTTAAAGCTGTCAATCGCAACCTTAAAGTCCTCAGGTAATATGTCTGTATTGGCTTCATCCGTCTCCATCGACTTTTCAGCCACTGGGTTTTCAACCGATTTAGCTGCTGGCAAATCTGCTGGAGCAGCGCTTGCCTTATCTGCCTCTACCGGCTTTTTAACCGGTTCGGTTGCTACCAAATCCGCTGGGTTAGCACCTGCCTTATCTATCTCCGCTGGCTTTTTAATTCCAATAGCCCTAACCGCTGGCTTTTCATCCGGCTCAACCGCTGGCAGATCTACTGAGTAGTCATTGACTTTAATCGCCCCAATCGACTCCATGACTTCTTTAGTCATCACCAAGGCTGGTGAACTAACACCAGTCTCATTCGTCTTCACCGGCGAAACTTCAACAGTCTTAACAGCTAGATTCCCCATTGCGGGACTAACTTCATCATTTAAAGACTTCTCAGAATTATCTTCTGTATCCAAGCCATCGCTAGGGGTTTCTGAAGACGCCTTCACATCCAATAGCTCATTCCAATCACTGTCCGGATGCTTCTGCCGCCAAACTTGTCCAGCAGCGTCCGCTCCTTCCGTAGCCATCTCCTCAGTAGATTTTCCATAAAGATCCTGAATATAAGATTCGTTAAAACCTTTATTTGCTTCTCGACTTTGGAGCTTCTTCAATGACACAATCTTAGTTGCGATAACATATTCTCCATTAACTTTAACCGGTTTATGTACTTTCACAAACAATTCAATCGGACTAATCCCTTCCTCAGAATCAGTATCACAAACACTTAGTATGTCGCCAGGAATCCAGCCTCCATCATATCTGACACCTTTTCCGTCTTGACCACTGCGAATAACGGTTAGTGGAGATGTTGTAATATCTGGGTCAGCATCGGCATGAAAAGTTGCAACTACATAATCTTCCGGCGTTTTTCGTTTTTGTTCGAGGTTCTGTGTTGGTTTCGGTTTTTCCATATATAACTACTTTATACCAAAAAACAAACAAAAAGTCAACCCCCAAGAAGCTGACCTTCCGCTCGATTTACTTCTCTATTGAATACCCAAATGATGCTTTACACGCGCCACAACGTCGCCAATTACAACCTGGGATTTCACCAAATAATCATCAACGCCCAAGCTCTCAGCACGCTCCTTGTCCTTCGGTTGACTAAGCGCCGTTAACATAATAATTCTCACGTTAGCAGTTTCTGGCGTATTGCGAAGAATATCCAGGACATCAAAGCCGCTAATCTTTGGCATCATCACATCCAAAAGAATCAAATCTGGACGATATTCAACAGTAGCAGACAGAGCGTCTTCCCCATTGTTAGCCTCTCTAACATCAAATCCTTCAATCTCTAGTCGCGACCTATAAACCGCAGACAGAGCCATGTCATCCTCAACTAGTAAAATCTTCTTTTTTTGTCCGTTCATACTATCTCCATTTTATGTTGTCCAGCCCAAAAACACAAGCTTTATAACGACTTCGCCTTATCCATCTGCGGATCCACGTTATTGTTGACATCGTCCGACGAAAGATCAACTTTTACATCAGGTTCTATACCAGTTTTATCTATATTTTTGCCCTTTGGTGTGTACCACCTAGCTTCCGTAACCTTCATTTGCGACCCGCCAGGCAGTCCAAGCACAATCTGTACGCTTCCCTTGCCGTAACTCTTCTGACCAACCAGGGTAGCCTTTCCATATTCACGAAGCGCCCCAGCCGTAATTTCGCTAGCACTGGCGCTATTGCCGTTAATAAGCACCGCCGTCTTCATATTGCCCAGAATTGGCGTTCCAGTTGTACGCAGCGTTTTAACAATTTCAGAACCCCGTCGCTCGGTCATAGCTATTTGATTGTCTAGCCAAATACCCAATAGCCCTTGAGCAGCTCCAACCGTTCCGCCAGGATTATTCCGTAAGTCCAAAATCACCTTTTTAACACCTTTCTCAACAAACTCCGAAGCGTATTTTCTGGACAAGCTCACTGTATCATCGCCAAATCGGTTAACTTTCAAAATACCAATTTCTCCATCAATTTCCGACTCTACTGCCGGAGAAACTATATTCTGACGCACAACTGACACTTCACGCGTTTGACCGTCACTTAATAATGTCAATTTAACGGACGTACCAACTTCTCCGCGAATCTTACTCACAACTTTTTCCACTGACCAATCAGAAGAAGCCTCGTCATTCACCTTAACAATCGCCTCGCCAGCCTTAATTCCCGCCTTCTGAGCTGGACTGTTTTCCAGGGGTTTTATGATGGTCGGCTTATTATTTCTAAGACCAATCTCCGCACCAATTCCACCGCCAATTTGACCACTTAACGACTTGTCAAACTCCTTCGTCTCATCAGGATCCATATATGCCGTATGAGGATCGCCAGCCGCTTCAACTAGCCCGCGATTAGCGCCATAAATTAACTTTTGAGTATCCAATTTTCCGTCATAATTAGCAATCAGTTCTTGATATGTTTTTTGAACGCTAGATAAGTCGATTGTCTTATTTGAAGTTCTAACGCCAAATACCGACGCCACGTTAGCAAACAGCGCATCAGAGCGAGCTCCCGCCACAAAGCTAACAATAGCCACAATAACAAGCGTCAAGAACCAACTTAATTGCTGTCTTTTCTCTCCCGTAACCATATGCTTATTATACTACAAAACGCCCGTTTAACACGAGCGTTTTTTGTGTATTACTATGCTGATTAGAAGTAAACGTATGTCAATCCTGAAGCCGAACGTGTGTAGTGTCTATATAAACCATCCCAGGCAAAGTTGTAGTCGCTGACGGTAATGGTTCCATCGCCATTGACAGATTCAACATACATAACGTGTCCGTAATATCCAATATTCATCACAGCTGCTGCACCAGCTTTTGGTGTTGAGCCGCTAGAAATACCATAGCGCGCTGCAGTCGACGGCCATTGATTCGCGTTGCCTGCGCCGCCAAAATGCGGAACATATCGTCCAGTACTATGAATTTTCCAAGCCACGTAGCTCACGCATTCACGCGTGTATAGTCCCCATGGATCGACATAAGCGTCAAGTGGAGCGCTCGCCCAGGCGCCAGGATAACCGCCGCCGCCAGGTACGCCGCCCGGAATAGAGACATTGCTACCACCAAGAGCTCGTCGGTTGGCTGCAGCCTGCTCTTCTCGGAGCTTCGCTACCTCAGAATTGCGCTTTTGCGCCAATGCAGCATAATTATTCTGATCGTTCTTCGTATCAGTAATCAGTTTTGCCTTCTCAGACTGCTTAGCCGCCATCGCATTACGCTGCAATTCTTGGTCGCGAAGCGTATTCTCGACAGACTTCTTATTCTCTTCCAGCTTTTTCTGCAAAGACTTAATTTCTTTGATCTTATCATTCAATGAAGTTTTCAAAGAATTACGCTGTTCTTGCTTGTCAATGTAATCGCTAATATTTTTTGAGCTAGCGAGCATCTCCAGCGGCGAAATCTGATCATCAACATACAAATCCGCCAAAATTCGCCCCATCGCTTTACGATTGTGCTTAATTAGCTCTTCGTTCTTTTTTATCTGGTCATTAAGGCTATTAATCTTCTTTTGGCTATCAGAAATCTGCGCTTGAATAGCTGATATTTGTCCATTTATCTTATCGAGTTCCGCCTGTAAACTATCAGCCATCTCACCCAAGCGCGAAGCCTCAGAATTATAATTGTCTGCTTCTTGTTGTTTTGCCTGAATTTCGGCGTTATAGTCGCGAGCCAATACGTGTGATGTCAAGCCAAAAATGCCCGATCCAGCGAGCAATGCAGACATCGCCACCAGAGACGCTCTGCTGACCAATGATGCCGAAACTGGTGTGGTGGACCGTAGTTTCATACGTCTATGTTAGCATAAGCGTAATCAGTATGTCAAGAACTTTTACAACTTAAGATATTTGCGGGTTGCCACCCAGGATGACGCCACGCCAATCGCCGCGCCGACCAAAATCATGCTCAAGAAAACCAGCACGCCGTACATTTTTAGATGATTCAAAAGATTATCGATAGGAATTCCATACTTCACCATCGGATCATGTGCAAGGATTAGCAAGCCATACCCAACCACCGTTGCGATAATTGCCGCGATAAATCCGTACATTATAGCCTCAACGATAAACGGACCTCTGATGAAACTGCGTTCTGCGCCGATCAACTTCATCATCTCAATCTCGTCCT
Organism: Candidatus Saccharimonadota bacterium; assembly: GCA_900557595.1. Lineage (GTDB taxonomy): Bacteria > Patescibacteriota > Saccharimonadia > Saccharimonadales > Saccharimonadaceae > Nanosynbacter. The sequence goes on from UNSR01000034.1 coordinate 5,071, forward strand.
TACGGTTGAAAATTGCCATACGAATGGTGTTAAAGACCACAAGCGAAGAAATCACCACGAAAACAACTGTAGCGATTGACCCGCCGATACTCGCCAGCCTCACCCAATTGCCAACTGTTTTAATAGCTTGCTGACGTTCACCAGAGAACGACGGCTCCCTGTTAGGGTCTTTATATTTTTTATATAAATCATCAGTTTTAACAAAATTATTTAATGACTGCTGGTTATTCAGTTCCTTCACGGAAACACGAAGCGTCGCCGACATCTCATTACTAGATTCGCGAATCGCCTCAAGCGTGTCTGGATTGTCTTTATACTGCTCGGCTTGCTTTTCACGCGCTTCTTCCGCGGAAATATACTTAACGCTATCGACATTATCTAATTTTTCAATCCGATATTTAATCGTTTTAATCGTTTTTTCTGACGTGTCGCCCTTTAAGTAAATTGACATATCGGCACGCTTGGAGACATTTGAAACGGTATCAACCAAAACCTGGCGCGCTGATAATGTTATAAACACGATAATCAACGTAACGCTCATCACCGCAGTTGCGGCAATCGTTAGCCAGGCATTACGACTAAAGTTATTGATGCCATATCGACACATTCTGACAAACGTCAACCAACCTCGTCGGCGCTGGCGTATACGAATAGTTTCTTTATTTTTGTTAGACTTTGATGATTTCATTACTGTTTATAACTCCCTCTCGCCTGATCAGAGGTGATTTTACCATGATCAATTGTAATAACGCGTCGCTTCAATTTGTTGACAATCTCCACGTTGTGAGTCGTCAAAATAACCGTCGTGCCATACTTGTTAATCTTTTCCAGTAAGCGAACAATATCCCAGCTGTGCTTCGGGTCCAAGTTTCCAGTCGGCTCGTCCGCAATCAGAATCTTCGGCTGACGCACCACCGCCCTAGCAATCGCTACACGCTGACGCTCACCACCAGAAAGAGTGCTGCCGTTTTCTCCAAGGACAGTCTGAT
>UNSR01000035.1:0-5961 GCA_900557595.1 Candidatus Saccharimonadota bacterium
TCATTAAAGAACACAGTTATGGTTTCATCTCTACCGTCATCTGGTCCAACAAAAAACTCATAAGACGTTTTGCGGTGCCCAGGGTAATAGTCAATCTCAAGCTCTTTTATGAAAGCATATCTAAACTCATCTTCATTCTTGGGTATCTTATATATTTGATATCGATCTTTCGGAATAGATGACGAAGCGCTAGGATTTTTCCAAATCATCCAACGCTGCCTATATTGATCCTCGATAGGCCCACCAACAAACCTCTGCCATTTCTCGCTACCGTCTGGGTTATGATCAAATTTCGACTCCAGCTCTTCGATCTGAGCCATTATCTTATAATTATTTGCTGGATTTTCTTGACCCTTAATATCAAGGTCAGAAGGAGAATTCTGAGGTAACTCTTCAGTATGTCCATGAAGTGTTTCCATAGTGTGTAGCTTAAAGATACTCTCTATTTGGAAGAATGTCAACAAATTGTTAAAATTAGTACATGACACAACCATACGCAAAAATTATCGCCCTGGTTGGATTGGCGGGCAGCGGCAAAAGTTCGGCTGTCGAATATTTGACAGAAAAAGGATTTCCAAAAATTTACTTCGGTGGCGTTATTTATAAAGCCATGGACGAAGCTGGAATTGAAAAAACTTGGGACAATCAACAACAATTCCGTGAAGAAATTCGTCGTCGCGAAGGCAAAGATTTCGTAATCAAACGCGTCATAAAAAACATTCACGATTTAATAAACGCCGGGCAAAGTAAAATCGTTTTGGACGGATTATACACTTGGAGTGAATATAAATTCCTTAAGCACGAATTCCCTGGACAAGTTGTCGTTATTGCTATTGTCACACCGAAATACCTCCGTTATCAACGAATGGCTAAACGCATAGAGCGCCCAATGCAACCACACGAAGTTGATCAGCGCGACTGGTCAGAAATCGAGAATTTGGAAAAAGGTGGACCAATTGCTATTGCTGATTATTTCATCATTAACGACGGCAGTCTCGAGCAATTACACCAAAAAATAGACGCCGCAACTCACGACGCCCATTTTTGTAAATCGCCCGAACAGTGTTAATTAGTCCAGATATTCGTAAAGTTTTTTCGCGTCTTTGTGCTTGCGAAGTTTTGCTAGTGCCTTAGCTTCAATCTGGCGGATTCGCTCACGCGTAACCGCAAATTCCTGACCAACTTCTTCCAAGGTGTGGTTTTTTCCATTGTCCAAACCAAAACGCATTCGAACAATTTTCTGCTCACGATCACTCAAACTTGATAGAATTTCCTGAACTTGCTCTTTTAACAATTGATTTGAAGCGGAATCTTCTGGTGAAACCGTATCTTCGTCAACGATAAAATCTTGCAACACAGAATCGTCATCTTCACCGTCACGACCAACGCCAGCGTCCAAAGAAGAAATGTCCTGCTTAATCTTAATGACATATTCAATTTTCTCTGGCTCCATGTCCAATTCTTTAGACAATTCCTCAATTGTCGGCTCACGATTCAACTCCTGTGTCATTCGTCGCTGAGTACGCAGCAATTTATTGATCGTTTCCACCATGTGAACTGGAATACGAATAGTTCGCGCCTGATCAGCAATCGCACGCGTAATCGCCTGACGAATCCACCAAGTCGCATAAGTCGAAAACTTAAATCCCTTATCTGGATCAAACTTCTCAACCGCACGCAAAAGTCCAGTATTTCCCTCTTGAATCAGATCCAAAAAGTCCAAACCGCGACCAGAATAACGCTTAGCAATTGACACCACCAAACGCATATTCGCCTCAGCCATCTTATCCTTAGCCTTTTTATCGCCTTCAACAATTCGGCGCGCCAAGTCCATTTCCTCTTCAGCGCTAAGTAGTGGAATTTTACCGATTTCACGCAAATACAACCTAACCGAGTCATCCGACACGTCGTCCAAATATTGCCCAGTTGTCAACGAATCCAAATCTTCCGATTCTTCTTCGTCTATAAGCGTTGGATCAAAATCATCATCTTCGTTTAAGTTTACTGGCTTCGTCGTGATGTCGTCGCTCACATTTTCTCCTTAATCAGATTATTTAAGCTCTGGCGTAAATTCTGAGACAAAACCTCATCACCCGACGCCTCGGCCTCTCTGAGCTGCGTTAATAGTTGATTCTTTTTGTTTTCGCGATGTTTGATTGTTATCTGTCTGACTAGCCGAGCCATCTCTTCGTCCAAGCTTTTTTGCTCCCAATTGGCGTAACGACTTTCACTTTTCAACTGTACTATTTTCACATACTGTTCGATTTTTTGCAAGTCCAGCGGAACCTCGCCCAAATCCGCGTCTGGATTCTTCCGCAAATAGCCAATCAATTGCCGCGCATTGTCATCATCCAACATTTCGCCAGAAACCGCTGCCAACCAGCGCCGCACAGATTTTTCACTTGCTGCCAACCCCGCCAGCATATCCTCAGTTTCATCCTGAACCGGAGTCGGTTTTTCTTTCTCAATTTTCGCCTTTTTCAATTGATGTTCAGTGACTTTTTCATTCGATAATTTTGCCTTCAGTGCGGTAATTGACGCGCCAGTTTTTTCAGAAATCACCGACAAATAATGCTCTTGTTCCACCGGATCTTTCAAACCTCGGACAATCCTCAGCGCAATGGTCGAAAATCGCCGTTTACCTTCCGCTGACTTCAAATTCTCCATTTCCGCGTATCTGGCAATCACCCAATCCACCGCTGGCTGAGATTGGTCAATCGCCGCTTGCCAAAGCGCTGGATCTTTTTGGATCAATTCGTCTGGATCTTTGACGTCATCAGGCAAGCTCACCACTTCCAATTCCACGCCGACTTCCTGCGCCAAATTGATAGCGCGCTCCGTTGCGTTAACTCCCGCTCGATCACCATCAAATGCCAAGCGAATCCGCCCCGCCAATCGACTAAGTGACTTCAAATGTTGCGTCGTCATCGCCGTTCCAGAAGTCGCAACCACGTTTTTGACGTCCGCTTGATGGCTACTAATCACATCCAAATTGCCCTCAACAATCACCGCCACATCGCTTTTTCGAATCGCTTCCTTGGCTTGATGCAAACCAAAAATATGTCGCGATTTATCGAATAACAGCGTTTGCGGCGTGTTCAAGTATTTTGGCGCGCGCGGATCGTCACGAATAATTCTGCCCGTAAATCCCACAACTTCGCCATTGCCATCGCTCAGCGCCACCATCATTCGCCCACGAAACAAATCACCACCAAACCGATTCGACAAGCCAGCGTCCGCCAATTCCTGCCTAGAAAATCCTCTTTTTCCCAATGCTTTCGTCAATGTGTCGCCATTCTCCGGCGCATAGCCAATCAAAAAATCACCAATTGTTTGACGATTTAATCGCCGTTTTTTAACTACATAATCCAGAGCTAATGAATTTTTTACCAAATTCTGCTGATAAAAATTGGCTGCTAATTTAAGCGCTTCTCTGGCTCTGGCGCGACGCTTGGCTGTTCGTCCGTCGCCATTAGAAAACAAAGTCAGATCAACGCCCGCCTTCCGAGCCAAATGCTCCAGCGATTGACGAAAATCCATTCCTTCCACCATCATCACAAACGTAAAAATATCGCCACCTTTTCCAGAAGAAAAATCGTGCCAAATCTGCTTTTCTGGACTAACCATAAAGCTTGGGGTTCGCTCGTCGGTAAACGGACTTAAACCCTTCAAATTGCGCCCCGCTCGCTTCAACTGAACATACTCACCAATCACATCCTCGATGTTCAGTCGTGCCCGCACTTCTTCTTTGGCATCATTCATATTTTTATTATATCACTCTTTACCTCTGTTATTGTTTGTGGTTAAATAGAAATATGTATCCTGACAATTTGAACAACCAACCTCAAGGTATCGATTATCTGAATCAAATTGCCACACCTCCGCCAGCGGAAGGTTTTGATAAAAAAACCAAAATCATCATCGCTATTTTGAGTTTTATCGGCTTTATAACCCTAATTGCGATATTCGTTTTTTCACAAGATTCTATGCCAAGCGCTAGTCCGTCACAAGTTGCGGCGCGCGTTAATAAGCTGCTCACCATTTCCAAAAAATATAATAATAAATTCCGCTCGACCAGCTTACAAACCACCAATAGTTCTCTGGTTGCAGTACTGACCACTGCGAATGCCTCAATGGGCGAAGCGCTTCAAGCAACCGGCATCAATTATAAGGAAAAACAGAAGGATATCCTCGCTCTAGATCCGTCAGAAAAATTAGAGAAAAAATTGGACGAAGCTCTTCTAAACACGCAATTGGATATTACCTATGCTCATGAGATGAATGTGCAAATAACAGATACGATCAACATGATGAAAAAGGTATACAAGTCCACCAAGTCAAAAAAGATGCGCGAATGGCTAGTAAAAACTGCTGGCGATTTAGAGAATATCCAGAAGCAGATCAATCAAATCATTAAAGCAGATTAAGCTTCCGAGACTAATCGATAGCTCAGCCTCGCCAGATCAAAGACCTCTTCGTCGGTCAATTGACCTGAACAAATAATTGTATTCCAATGTTTCTTGTTTAAGTGATAGCCTGGTAAAACCGTTTCGTACTTTTCTCGTAAATTCTGCGCCAACAACGGATCGCATTTTAGGCTTACTCTGAGCGGCTTTGAACCTTCCGTCACCAACGCCACCATTTTCCCTGCACCGTCATTATCTCTACCAAATTTATACACCGCAACATCCTCGCCAAATGGATAATCCAGCCATACGCCCGGCAAGCTTAGGATAAATTCTTCAAATTGTTTATGTGTCATACCTTTACCTTTTTCAAATAATATTCAAGTTCCATAATGCTGCCGCGGATGTCTTCCAGTGCTCGATGATCTTCTGGCTTGGCGAATTTCTTACCGTATTTACCTTCAAACACCACCTTCCATGCGCTCACATCCAGCACACGATAATGTAGTTTTTTTGACAACATTGGCCACCATTGGTCAATGAATCGACGATCCTGATGGATTGAATTGCCTGCTAACAAAATCTTCGTTTCACCCGCAAAATGCTCATCACAAAACGCCAATAATTCGCGTTCTATTTCCGCCAAAGGCTTGCCCGATTCATTCTGCTCCTCCAGCCCGCGTCGCGCTTCCGGATGATCATTCCAAAAACCAGCATTTCGATCTAACAGCTTAGCCAGCTTTTCCGAATCGTGGCGCACAATTCCTTCGTACGTCGCAATTTCCTTAAAATTCCAATCCGTCGCAATCGCCGCCACTTCCAAAATCTCATCACGTACTGGATTTAGTCCAGTCATCTCCAAATCCACCCATAAAATCTTTTTCGGCTTACTCATACTATCTATTATACACTCGTTATCTGTTTATCTGACCATAAAAAGCTTCTTGCTGCTCGCTCGTTAACACATTCTGCACTTCAGCCCAAACCTTAGCCTCCGCCTCATGGACATTGTGACTATTTACCGCAGACCCGTCTAGAACCTGATGCAATTGACCCTTGGTGATAACTCGCTGATGTTGTAAATCAAACAATACTCTTACTTGTTTATTAGCCTTGTTTTTCATTGCGTCCACTATCAGCGCGATTTGCTCATCTGCTATGGCGGGGATTTTTTGCTGCCGCTCTGGACCGAGTATCAGCGAGCCGACTTTCGGCCGCGTCACACGAACCAAGTCACCATTAGGAGCAACTCTATCACCAAGGGATTCAGACACAGCGCTGCTACTCAAGGCTTGAGCAACTTGATTCTTGGTTACTGGTAAAATTGTGTTGAGTGTGTATCGACGACCATCACGCGTATCATACCACCATGGTAAAGCCAGCACTAACGTCAACGCCTCCGAGCCCATACGTCGCACTAAGCTGTGCGAACTAATTTCATACTCAGAAATACCACGTTCGCCGGTGTGAATGTTCGTGTATTGGTTGACTGTTGTTCGTCCAATGCGCCGACTACCAGCTTTGGTATACAATAATTCCTGAAACCCGCGCACCA
>UNSR01000036.1:0-5848 GCA_900557595.1 Candidatus Saccharimonadota bacterium
GTGCTCTACGCCAGAAAGGGGATTCCCCTGTTCCCCCTGATCGAAGGCGGCGCGCCGTCGTTAGCATCGTTCGCATCTGCGATGACGTGCCACCGCTTACGGTTTGGCGAATAACTTTATTTTCCGACGGTTTCAAATTGCCAGATTCGTCAATTGTACCAACGAGAACGGTTGGCTTGTAATATTGACCGCCGTTAACTAGCGACGAAAATCCAGCCGCGACTTGAACCATAGTCAAGTTCATACTCTGCCCGTAAGTCATGGCCGAATAACGAACCTCATTTCCTTCTACACTATCCGGCGGGTAAATATAGCCCGAAGCCTCGCCCAACTCAATTCCAGTTTTAGCGCCAAAACCAAATTTATCGTGATAATATTCATACAAAGTCTGGCGAGCCGGCAAATTAATCTGCGAGCCATTTCCTAATTTTCGAATCGCGGTAATTGTACCGACGTTGAGTGAATTGTTAAACGCACCTTGAATCGTCATCGTGCCACCCAAACCCCTCAGAACATTACACATCGTGCGGTCAGCGACTTTAATACAATCGGTATTATTATACGTGCTGGACGGTGTAATAACGCCCTTGTCGATTGCCGTAGCGAAACTAAAGGACTTGATAATCGATCCCGGCTCAAATGGTACCATCGACGCACTATCCACAAACACCGACCCGTTTTTCTGCTTGGCAAAATCCGCCGGATTGTAAGTCGGATAATTCGCCATTGCCAGAACTTGACCGTTTTTCGGATTCATAACAATCACGCTTCCTTCGGTGGCGCCAGCTGCTTCGACTCCTTTTTTCAATGCCAATTCAGTCTGGCTTTGAATATTCCTGTCTACCGTCAGCGCCAAATTGTCGCCAGATTTCGCCTCGATTCGCATATTATTTTTTCCAACCGTCAAAGGTATGTTCCTCACGTCAGTTACAGATTGTAATAACCCGTCCCGACCTTTAAGTTGCTTATTCAAAGAACCTTCGATGCCATATTGACCTTCGCCAGCCGCATTCACAAATCCAAGCACGTGCGCACCCAGTTCGCCCTCAGGATAATTTCGAATAGAGCTTTGCTGATACAACACGCCCGCAAAGTTTTTCTTTTTCAATTTTTCCGCTTGAGTCCTGGTGATATTTTTCGCTAAAACTTCATAGCGCGACTTTTTATTATTGAGTCGTTCAGATACATTTTCCGTCATTTCACCACCAGCAATTTCTCTCAAACTATCAACAAGCTGGCTCCGCTCTTTATCGTCAATCGACTGCGGATCCGCAATCACCGTATAGACCGCCTGATTAAGCACCACAGGAACTGGCGTTTTCCCGTCCATCATGTAAATTTTCCCGCGCTCCGCAGGAATGATAAATTGACGCTGCTGACTCGCTCGCGCTAATTCCGTATATTTGCCATATTGCAAAATCTGCAATTGAAATAATCGCAACACAAAAGCCGCCATCACTACTAGTAAAGCGATGGCCAACCAACCAGTTCTTGAACGAATAAGCCGCTGCATATTGCTTATCCTATTATATCACTATTGTGCGTAATGTGTTTCAGTTGTCGTCATAGCTGAAGCGACATTGCTATTCTTCACCTTCTCTAACGCCGTCAGACGCGCATTTTGCACTTCCAATTCTGACTTTTTTGCGCTTAGTTCGGTGATTTTTGTATCCAAACTCTGAGCTTCATATCCGTAAGCCGTAAGCCTGGTTGCCTGAGTAAGATAAATCAAGCCCAGTACTGTAATCATCAATGCAACTAGCACTGTATGAGCAACAGGACCAAGTTTGACCTGAGACTGAAAACGTGTAGAATTCTGATTTCGGCGCAATTGACCGTGTGAACGTCGTGAAGTAAATGTGGTGGTGTTTGTCATTTGTCTCTATCTTTTATGTTTATATTTGTGTTTAGCATAACAAACCAGCCCGCCCGTTAAAGACAGGCTGGTTTCTCTAAGGTATATTCCGGAATACGCTTTAGTTTAGCCGCGGCGTACTGAAACAGCCTCTGCCTTGTCCGTATTCTGGAATTCTACTTTGATGTGGATTGGCATAATAGCCTCCTTCTTTTTGTTTTATTTTTTCACGGCGTATCGAAACTTTGCACTTCGACTACGCGGATTGTGAACATCTTCAGTTCCAGACACCGGTTTTTTCTCTGGAACAATCAGCTCAGCCTCATAGCCAGCCGTTGCTTGCTCCGAAAAGTAACGCTTGATCAATCTGTCTTCCAAGCTATGAAAACTAATTATTCCTACTCGCCCACCCTTATTAAGTAAGCGTGGCAAAAGTGGTAATAGTTCTTCAATCAGCTTAAGTTCGCGATTGACTTCAATGCGTAGCGCCTGAAAGGTGCGAGTCGCAGGATGATGCTTCATGCTACCGCGACCAACGGTTTGCTTGATCAGATCAGCCAGCTCAGTCGTTCCCTGAATTGGTCGAGCTCTTACAATTGCCTGCGCAATTCGCCTTGCTCGTCCGGGATTTTCCTCGCCGTAACGAATAATCAGCTGCGTCAAATCATCAACCGAATACGAATTGACAATATCTGCCGCTGTAATTTCCGTCCGATTGTCCATCCGCATATCCAGCGGACCGTCAAATCTGAACGAAAAACCTCTCTCTGCTCTGTCAAGCTGCGGTGACGACACCCCCAAATCAGCCAAAATCACGTCAAATTTACGCCCCTGCTTGACCAAATCTTGCGCTGCGCTCACAAAATCTTTGTGAATTAAAGTTACGCCTTTCTCAGCCAAATCGCCCAATGTTTTAATCGCGTTTTCATCACGATCGACCAACACTGAGCTTAAGTAGTTATCCGTCCTATTTAAGAATGCCCTGGCATGGCCGCCATAGCCAGCCGTCAAGTCGAGATACGACTCGCCTTCGACTGGCTGCAGCTTGCTAAGGGTTATCTCCAAAAGTACGGGAACATGAATCGGTTCGCTCGCTTGGAGTTCTTCCGACTGTGGTGGATGTTCTTTAATACTCATCATTATTCCATTATACAGAAATAATGCTCGAGATCACCTAACTGGATATTTAATTCTGGCTTTTTTGTATTTGTGTTTTGTTTGTTTTTGTTGTCTTAGAGTGGAAATTTATTGATTGTCAGTAACAACCATGTTTTCCAAAGAGACTTATGTGTGAGGTGGAGTTTTTTTGGGAGGTGTTTGAGGAAGGTGCGTTGCCGTTTTTAATGTGGAGCAAATTGCCACATGCCATTTTCAAATACCCAGATAGTTGATCTCGAGAGGTTTTAATTGTTAAAGTGCTTAGCTAATCTACTATTCCGCATTCTCGGCCGCTATTAGCCGAAAATATTCCCCTGCTCGCACAGCAACGACTTCTCTGTCAATTCCAGCGTAGTCAAGCAAATGCTGCTCAATCGTCACTCGTCCTTGTTTTTGGTCGAGCGCCGATGCGGTTTTACCTCGTCGGAATTTAACGTTCAAGTCGGCAACTCGCTCGTCCAGAATACTTCCAGTTAGAGCGCTTTCCACTTCCCGATCCCAGATCTGCTGTGGATACAAGTGGAGATATTTGCCAAACCCGCGAGTTAGTACAACGCCTGACGCAAATTCTGCCCTGAGTTCAGCTGGAATTGTCAAGCGTCGCTTGTCGTCCAACTTACGCTCAAAGTAATCTGTCTGCACGTCGTCCTTCCTCCGTGGTAGATTAGTTGTTTTTTTGTAGTGGATGTTTGTTTTTGTTGGTGATTTTCCATCAACTTTCGTTCCACTGACTCCACTATACTACCCACAGCTACCCACTTGCAAGCCCTTTTTATGACTTTTTACCCATTTTTGCATCAAATAAAAACTTTTCCACATTTTTGTGGAAAAGCCTAGTGTTGAGTTGGTATAAGCCGACGCTATTTAATAGTTTTGGGCAATGGATTAGCAATTAAAGTTATTTCAGACCAGCCTACAGTTGAAAGGCAAACTAGTATACGCTTTTAACAATAAAAAGAACACCGGCGAACCGCTCAATTAAGGCGATTTAGTTCCGGTGGTTCTTAGCGTCAGTATAGTAAATAATTCTCAAGGAATCAATAGCAATAAGCTCCAGTACTCTATTCAAGAAACTACTAATGAGGCCTAAAGACCACGTCCCTATATCTCTCAGCAGACTCCCTACTTGCCTGCCTCAAGACCTCATCAATTGCCAGCGCGTCAGGAGAAACTTCCAGCGCCCTACGGTTAATTCCGTATAGATATAAATTGTCCAAATCTCGCACGCGACTCAAAGCCACATAACCCATACCTTCAACAAACGCCTTTCTCAGGTCAATCTTAGCCGCATCAAGCGTCATTCCCTGACTTTTGTGGACTGTTATAGCCCACGCCAAACGCAGCGGCACTTGAGAAATACTCGCTCGTTTGCGCTCTCCGTCCCGCAATTCCCAAACATCCGGTACCATCGTCACTCGACGACCATCTCGAAACTCGACAACAGGATATTCCGTCAACGGCTCGAAATCAACTACCGTACCGATGCTTCCATTGGCATATAATTTTTGTGGCGAATTTTTAACCGCCATCACCAACGTGCCCAGCTTAATCACCAGATTTTCTGGAGCCAAAACTGACCTTTGTAGATTCTCTACATAAATTTTCGAGCCCGTCGTCGTTTGTTGATACGAACGTTCTTTTCCTGGCAATTCCGCCAATTTTTGAATATTGATATCATCAACATCAACGTTTACAGTGTGTAGTTCTGTAATATCACCATCTGGCGGCTCAATTTCCGTACGCGCCAACAGCGCCTCGACGTGACGTCGCCTAACATCGCCAGTTCTTAGAGCGGTCAGAATCTCCAAAAGCTGCTCATCATTCTGACGATATTGTCGCTCTAAATATAAAACCGCTGGCTGAAGTTCTTGCCAAGAATCAGAATAAACCACAAATCCGCCGCCCTGCTCGTTCGGACGATTCACTGGCGGCAATTGGAAAAAATCGCCACTCATCACCAACTGAATACCACCAAACGGCTGATCATTTTCCCTGACGGTTCGTAAAACTTTATCAATCATATCCAGCCGAAAATCGTGAAGCATTGAAATCTCGTCAATGATCAGCACGTCAGTTTTAGAAATCACATCACGCCGTGTTTTTGACAATCGTTCAAAAAAATTGTTCGGCAAATGATCATTCACACCAATGCCACTCCAACTGTGAATAGTATTACCACCAAGGTGCGTCGCCGCCAGACCAGTTGTCGCCGTTACCGATACCTTTTTACCCCGTTTTCGTGCCTGCGCAATAAAAGTAAGGTGAAGATCATGAATTTATAGATGAATTAAGAAAAGTTATTTTTAATGATGGTATTACGATGCCCCAAAGGGTATTTCAAAATTTTATTATACATATTCAAGTTCAATTGAATCGTATTCAAAGAAAATGTTATATCTCATTTCATGATAATGAGATTGAAAAAATGAAAATGGAATATGAGTTTTTAGTAGCAAAGGATGTTTCAAAAGTTATTAATAAATATTTTCATATTGAATTATCAGTAGAGGAACAATGCTATTTAGCTATTCATATTTTAGGAAAAAAAAGCAATTCAACTAGTGCAATCGAAAGCTGTATCAATGATCAATTAAAAGAAGAAATTGATATAATTGTAGAAAAAATGTTCAATCAGGTTAAAAAAGTCTTTAATATTGATTTTCACAATGATATGTACTTAAGAAAAGCATTGGGGATTCATATCAATCCAATGGAAAATCGTTTGAAATTTAATACTTATTCACGAAATCCGCTGATTTATGTTATTAAAGAAAATTATACTCTAGCATATATCTTGAGTATGGAAGCATGGTTTGCTATTTATAATAATGCAGA
>UNSR01000037.1:0-5842 GCA_900557595.1 Candidatus Saccharimonadota bacterium
CTTATCAGGTACTTTTTATCATCAAAAGATGTCTTCAAAATGTTACCAAAAAACGCCTTTCTTCGACGAATTGCGCTCTCTATGATCGGGCTAATTTTACCTGTATGCGAATGCGGAAACGTACCAATTGCGCGCAGCTTAATAGCGAACGGATTAAAACCTGCCGACGTTATTAGCTTTCTTTTCGCCGCGCCAATCTTAAACCCGATAACCATAATTTCAACCATGACCGCCTTCAGTTTTGACACCCGAATGGTTTGGTGGCGAATTATTTTTGCGCTAATTATCGTACAAATAACCGCTTTTATCGTCAGCTTTTTTAAGGAAGATTCCGTCATTAATCCAGAGTTTGAAAAACTTTGCGACTCTCATAATCACGGTTCAAAATTATCAAACATATTCAGCTCATCACGTAATGAATTCTGGCAATTATTTATTATGTTGGCCTTAGGCGCTAGCATCGCAGCCGCCACACAAATCTTCGTTCCACGATTCATCATAAACGCCGTCGGCGGCGACATTTTCTTATCAGTCATATCCATGATCACGCTAAGTTTCGTCATTTCGATATGCTCCAGCATCGACGCGTTCTTCGCACTGGCTTACGTGCGAAATTTCACGACAGGCTCAATTTTATCTTTCTTGTTATTCGGACCGATGATAGACATTAAAATGATTACACTATTAAAAACAACTTTTCGCTGGAAATTTATTGCAACAATCACCTTAACCGTATTCGTCTTATCATTAATTGTCGGGCTGGGGGTTAACTTATATGTACGCTAACCTTGCAAGGTCAATTGGCGGAATTGTCGTTTGCGCATATATTTTGCTATTAGCTTGGCGTGACCAACTCGGCTTTTACGTTCATCCACGCTATCACACATTCGCGGTCATAATTAGCGTAATCGGCGTTATACTTTTGCTTATTGATATAATGTTGCAATTAAAAAATAAATCCGCAAAAGACAAATCTAGAATTGGCTTGAAAAAAATTACCCCAATATCTTATTTTGCAATAATTATATTATCAGTCGGATATATATTGCCGCCAAAGCCACTTTCTCCAGGCAGCCTAGCGCAAAAAGAAAGTCCTGTGATTATTGAGCCTGAAAGTCGCTGCGAAACACCTCAGCCGAAAGAAAACTCTTCTACAATCTCAATAAATCGCTGGAAAACCGCAATAAATTCCTGTAAAGAAGCTGCTTATTTTAACGGCAAAGACATCACCGTTACTGGCTTCGTTTCAAACGATCTACTAAAAAACTACGGCTATAATTACTTCAATATTGCCAGATACGTTATAAGTTGCTGCACTGTTGACAGCGTGCCTATGAAAATCCTGGTCGAGAAAAACTTTTCGACAGACTACCCAGATGGAACATGGCTAATCGTCAAGGGTAAATTGTCACAAAAAATCGTTAATAGTCAAGCTGAATACGTCATAACCGACGCGCACATCACAAAAATCAATCAACCCAAATATCCTTATGAATTACTCGGACTGTAAGTCTATTGCACACTTGTTGCAATAAGTTATAAACTATTGATAGCACTATGCTAAATGAAATATTTGAACGCCACAATCTTCGCCTGACAAAACCACGCCAGCAAGTATTTGATATCCTACAAAATTCAGATGTGCCTCTTACGGTCGGCGATATTGCGAAAAACTGCAAAAACATTAACCGTGCCAGCATTTACCGCACACTGCTGATGTTCGATAATCTGAATATTATAAACACCATAACTATTGGCTGGAAGAATTATTACGAGCTAGCGGAACCTTTTATACCGCATCATCACCATCTCTACTGCATCAATTGCCAAAATGCCGAACCCATACAATCGCAAGAGCTCGAAAAACTCATAGATCTCATCGGCAAAAAACATAATTTCATAGTCACAAAACACCACTTTGAGTTGGAAGGTATTTGCGAAAAGTGCCGATATATTATAGAGAATAACTAATTTTTCCCAACAAAAAAGCGCCAGGTAAGGGTGGGCATCACCTGACGCTTTTTTACCCTTCAACCCACCCGAGCTACCGTATCAGTGAAGCGTCGCGACTAAAACTCCAAAAGTCCGCGCCTGATGGTTATCAATACAACTTTGTACTCACATTAACAGAGGTCGCCTTTGAAAAAGGGCAGTTAAAGGGGTTAGTATGCGCGTAACGTTGAACCGCAAAAAGTGGAGGGTAAGAATACTTAATGCCATTGCGCGCAACCTAACATATAGTTAGAATAGGGGGTATAAGGTGCGTTTGGTTAATGATTACTTAACCAATCGTCCTTGATTATAGCAAACATTTGACAAAGTGTCAATACTTTTTACCACATTTTTTATGGAAATCAATAGAATTACACCAGATGAGCATATTTTCTCCCAGAGATTAGCACATATTGCCAATCCACCAAAAAGCTTATGTTATATGGGAAAATTGCCAGAAGCAAGTGCGCCCGTCGTATCAATCGTCGGATCCCGTAAGCCGTCTGCCTACGGAAAAGAAGTAACCGAGCGATTGGCAACAGATCTGGCAAAAGCCGGGTGTGTAATCGTGAGCGGGCTGGCGCTAGGTGTGGACTGCATTGCCCAAAAAGCTGCCATTGAAGCCGGCGGAACGGTCGTGGCGGTCGTCCCAAACGAACTTCCGGACATTTCACCGCGGACCAATTATCAACTAGCCATGAGCATCATAGAGCAGGGCGGCGCGGTCGTCTCAGAATGGATGAAGGGCGATAATAAAATAGTCAATCGTTGGAGTTTTTTGGAGCGCAATCGGCTGGTTAGTGGGCTAGCTGACGGAATTATTATCACCGAAGCCGCCGAGCGAAGCGGCACATTAAACACAGCCTCGCACGCACTGAATCAGGGAAGAGATTTGTTTGTAGTTCCCGGAAACATAACCAGCCCACTGTCGGCAGGTTGTAATACCTTATTAAAGCAGGGGGCGTATCTGGTGACAGACGCCGACGACGTTTTATCAATCATCGCGCCAGAAAAATTACAAAAAGACAACAGTCAAGAATTAGCAGCCAGCGCAACAATTGAAGAAGCGATTATTATAAAACTCATCTCAGAAGGGCTGCGTGACGGCGATGAAATCCAACAAAAATCAGGATTATCCGCATCAGATTTCGCCACGGCGTTAACTATGCTGGAAATCAACGGCGTGATTAAGCCTCTCGGGGCAAACAACTGGACATTACGATAATATTGCTATTTTGACAAATTGATGTTATTATGCGGACTATGAAAAAAGCCCGAGAATCATCTCCTACCGCCCGTAAAGTCGCCAAAGACGTTTTTACCATCCCTAATTTTATAAGCATGATTGGCGCCGCTTTGGCGATGCACGGATCTAAGAAAATCGATACACCTGAAGGGCTGGCGGAATGCGCGGTCGGGCGATTAGCTGACGTTCTGGACGGCAAAGTAGCACGCATGACAGGGCAGACCAGCAATTTTGGAGCAGCCTTAGATGCCACAACAGACAAAATAGTTATGGCAAAAATTCTCTATGAAATGTATAAAAAGGGGTTGGCTCCAAAGCATGTTCTTGGCATTGTTGCGCTACTAAACTCGATAAACGCTGGGGTTACAGGAATTACCAATTTACGTAGTGACAAGAAAGCTGAAACTCGACCGACCAAATCAGGAAAACTAGCCATGGCAGGAGAAACAGTTACTTTGATATCTTATATTGCCGCCCATGTTGCCGAGCAGGATAAAAATCCAAAACTCGCCAAACTTCTACGCAAACTAGGAGCTGGAGCATTCGCCGCCTCGCTTCCGCTCGCTGTACACGCAACACGCATCTACATAGAACGAGCGATTAACGGCAACGCGGAAAAAGAAAATCCAGAAGAGCCACGCCAAATAACAGATGTCAATCGCACCCTCGGATCAATGGCAATGCTCGGTCGCCTCAGTGGTCGCTCGTAATAATTCACTTTGCGGTTGTAGCCAGATAGTGATTTGTTATAATATAAAGTTATGAAAAATCTCGTTATCGTCGAGTCACCAGCCAAAGCTAAAACCATCGAGAAATATCTCGGCAAGGATTTTCACGTCCTGTCCAGCGTGGGGCATATTCGCTCGATTGTTAAAAAGACGAAGGATGGAACGCCGCCGATTGACGTGGCTAACGATTTTTTCGCAATCTATGAAGTTGATCCTGAAAAAAAGAAAGTTATCACCGAGTTAAAGAGAAATGTCAAGGCAGTCGGCAAGGAAAATGTTTGGCTCGCAACCGATGAAGACCGCGAAGGAGAGGCCATTGCTTGGCATTTGTGTAAGGTGTTGGATCTTCCTATTGAAACGACTAAGCGAATTGTTTTTCATGAGATTACCAAAGATGCCATAACCAATGCAATTAAGAATCCGCGAACCGTGGATATGAATTTGGTTCAGGCGCAACAAGCCAGGCAAATTCTTGACCGACTGGTTGGTTTTGAGCTCAGCCCAGTCGTCTGGCAGAAAGTTCCGGGCGGAAAATCGGCTGGTCGCGTTCAGAGTCCGGCAGTGCGATTACTAGTCGAGCGCGAACGAGAAATTATGAAGTTTGAGGGCAATTCTCAGTTCAAAGTAACCGCCATTTTTATTCACGACAACCAAGAATTCAAGGCCGAGCTTAATCAGAAATTCGACACAGAAGAAGCGGCGAACGAGTTCTTGAATAGCCTGAAACCCGCCGAATTTGTTGTTAGCGATATCTCAAAAACTCCCGGAACGCGCAATCCAGCGGCGCCATTCACTACGTCAACCCTGCAGCAGGAAGCTAACTCTAAACTTGGCTTCAGCTCCAAAGCGACCATGGCCTCGGCGCAAAAATTGTACCAAGATGGAAAAATCACCTATATGCGTACCGACTCCGTAAATTTGAGCGGTCAAGCCATCGCGGCGGCTACCGATTTCATCAAGCGTCTTTACGGCCCAGATTACTCAACGGTTCGTAAATTTAAGACCAAATCCGCGTCCGCCCAAGAAGCCCACGAAGCCATTCGCCCGACAGACATCACTCTGGAAACCGCGTCTAATAATAGCTATGACCAGAAATTATACGACCTGATTCGACGCCGAACTTTAGCGTCGCAAATGTCGCCAGCGAAGCTAGAAAAGACAACTATCACAATTGGCATCAAGGGTGAAAAATTACCAAAAATCAAAAAGCCTGCTCAGTTTGAAGCAAAGGGCGAAGTCATTACGTTTGACGGATTTTTGCGCGTTTACGGCGGCAATAAAGATGAGCTTCTACCGAAGTTACAATCTGGCGATGAAGTCAATTCTCACGACATTACGGCTCGTCAAACATTTACACGACCGCCAGCTCGCTACACTGAAGGCTCGCTAGTTAAGAAGCTGGAGGAGCTTGGAATCGGTCGTCCGTCAACTTACGCCACGATCATTGACACTATTCAGACTCGCGGCTACGTTGAAAAGGGCGACAGCGAAGGTCAGCCACGAGATGTGATTGTCCTGAACTATAACGGCGAGGAAGTTAGTCGAAGTATTGTTCAGGAAAAAACTGGCTCGACACGCGGCAAACTTATTCCGACGCCAAGCGGCGAACTGATTGCCGATTTCCTGACGGACCACTTTACGCAAATTGTCGATTACGATTTTACCGCCAACGTTGAGACGGAATTTGACAAAATTGCTGGCGCCAACCTGGAAAAAAGCACAATGTTGCACGGATTTTACACGCCTTTCCATAAATTGATCGAGCAATCTGGCGGGATTGACCGAAGCAAAGTCGGCGCTAATCGCGAAGTAGGAATTGACCCGAAGACGAATAAACCGATTATTGCGCGATTTGGGCGATTTGGTCCAATGCTGC
>UNSR01000038.1:0-5808 GCA_900557595.1 Candidatus Saccharimonadota bacterium
GAAACTTCGGATTATTCCGATTGGTGGTGTGGGCGAAATGGGAATTGGTAAGAATATGAACGCCATCGAATATGATGATGAGATTATCATCGTAGATATGGGCTTTTTGTTCCCAGGCAGTGATTATCCAGGCATCAATTACATCACGCCAGACATTACTTGGCTGGAAGAGAATAAGCACAAGATTAAGGCGCATGTTTTTACGCACGGACACCTTGATCACATTGGTTCGTTCCGTCACTTCATTCATCGTATTCCAGCGCCAGTTTATGGCTCTAAGTTTACGATTGGCATGCTTGATCGAACGATGGACGATTCAGAAGTGGATTTCAAGCCGGATTATCGAGTGATGGATCCGCTGAGTCACGAAATTGTTCAAGTTTCTAAGCATTTTTCAATCGAGTTGGTGCGAGTTAACCACTCAATTCCTGATTCTACGGCGGTGATTATTCGAACTCCAATGGGCGTGATTGTCGATTCTGGTGACTGGCGATTTGAGGAAAGTCCAGTTGACGGTCAAAAGTTTGACCTTGAGAGACTTACGGAAGTGGCTTCAAAAGAAGGCATTTTGATGTTTATGAATGAATCGACCAACTGTGAATCGGCTGGAACACACACGCACACAGAGTTTGATATTCAGTATTCCATCGGTCAGGTGATGGACAAGTTTAGCAATAGTCGAGTAATTTTAAGCTGTTTCTCGTCGCAGGTGCATCGCTTGCAATTAATTTTGGAAGAGGCGCATAAGCACGGACGCAAGGTGGCGTTTGCTGGATTCTCGATGATTCAAAACCTGGAAGTGGCATTGCGTTCGGGGACGATTAAGATTCCTAAAGACACCATCATGAAGATGGAAGATATTGTTAAATTACCAGATAATCAAATTGCTGTAGTTTGTACTGGCTCGCAAGGTGAATTTAATGCTGTCTTAAATCGCATGGCGACGGGCGCTCATAAATATATGAAAATTAAGGGCTCGGATGTTGTGGTGTTTAGCTCAAATCCAATTCCTGGCAATGAAAAAAGTGTGGTGCGAACGGTTGACGGTCTGATGCGCGAGGGTTCTGATGTTATTCAAA
The DNA here is from genome assembly GCA_900557595.1 of Candidatus Saccharimonadota bacterium. Classification (GTDB taxonomy): domain Bacteria; phylum Patescibacteriota; class Saccharimonadia; order Saccharimonadales; family Saccharimonadaceae; genus Nanosynbacter. The sequence continues at coordinate 1,080 of UNSR01000038.1, forward strand.
ACGGAAAGACTCACTTGACGGGAATTGGCCCTTTGCACTTGTCGGGTCACGGATATTATGACGATCATGTCAAGTTGATCAATGCACTTAACCCAACTTATTACATGCCAATTCACGGTGAATTCCATATGTTGGTGCATAATGCCAGATTGGCGGAAAAGGAATGTGGAATTCCTCGTAAGAATATTTTTGTGTGCGATGCTGGAGATATTATTGAAATCGATATTGAAAGGCAAGCAAAGAAAGCTGGGCGAATTCACGTTGGTGGCGTTATGTATGATGACACTGGCGCGGTTGTTTCTGAGGTTGTGCTGAAAGATCGCATTCACATGTCGCAAGAGGGAATGTTCGTTGTGGTGCTGACTGTACAGCGTGGCACGGGACGATTATTGACTAGTCCAGACATTATTTCTCGCGGATTTATTTACTTGCGCGATTCTGAGGAATTGATGAATATGATTCGCCAATACTTGAAGCAAAAAGCGGCACGTAGTTTTTCTGGCAAATATGATTTGGACGTGATCAAAAAAGAAATTAAAGACGAGATTACGCATATATTGTACGATCAGACTCGCCGAACACCAATTGTCATTCCAGTGATAAATGAAGTTGGCGGCTTGAAGTCTGTAAAGTCGGAAGCTACATCAGCTCATTCTGTTTCAAAATCGCCAGCGCGCAGTAAGAGACCCGCCTCGGGTGAGTCAAAAATGACCCTTCCGACTGCGCCGCGCCGCCGTTTTCCTCAACGCCAAGTACCAGATACGGAAGCCAATGACACGAAGGCCAGAGAGCGACAGAACACGCGTCCGTACTAGGGCTCTAGATTGATTTTACTGGTAGATTATGCTATAATACTAAGCGTGTTAAGTTGATTTTACATCTGTTAATAAGTGTAAAATCAGTGTATAATAAAAACGATTATGGCAAAAAAACGAAAGAGCACGAAAAAATCCGCACCAGCCAAGCCGCAGCATAGTTTGCCGGCGGGTTTTTGGTCACAAGTTGGCGCGGTGATGCTTATTCTTTTGTCTTTACTACTCGTCGTATCGTGGTTTGGCGTCGGTGGTCCAGTTTTACAATGGATTGATATGGCGACCGTAAAAACAATTGGCTATACGGCGTACGCCTTGCCGATATTGCTGATTTATTTGGCGGTTGAGACTTTCCGAGCAGAAGAGAATCAATTACCTGCAGTGGTGAAATTTGCGGCAATTCTGGAAATTGTGTGGTTTTCTGGATTGTTTGGGTTAATGAAGACGGCTTCGCATCCGAATTCTGGTGGATTTGTGGGCGACATATTGAACACGGCTACACTGAAAATGGTAGATTCGGCAATTGCTGTGATTATTTATCTGGTTTTGGCGTTTATAACAGTTCTATTTATTACCCAGACGTCACCGTTTACAGTTTTCAGTAAACTTTGGGAGATGATTAAGAGTAATACTAAGGAAGACGACAATAATCGTTCTGTTATGAAAAAAGCGTCAATTGCTCAGCCGACGGAAGAAGAGAAAAAGACCGACCTGGGAGAAATTAAGCTAAACGCTGGCGTGCCAATAATTGATACAGCCAAAGAGAAAAAGAGTTTATTGAAGAAAGTAGAGAAGCCAGAGAAGGTCAATGAAGAACAGGCTTTGGTGGCAACTCGTGATCCGAATTGGGAGGCGCCAAGCTTGGATCTATTAGAGAAGAATGAAAGCGGTGCTGATGCTGGAGATACGCGCCAGAACGCCCAAATAATTCACGATACGCTGGCTGAATTTAATATTGAGGCAGCGATGGGCGATATTAATGTTGGTCCAAAAGTCACGCAATACACCCTAAGACCACCAAGTGGGGTTAAATTGACGCGAATTACGGCGCTGGAAACTAACATTGCGCTTAATTTGGCAGCACAAAGTTTAAGGATTGAGGCGCCAATTCCTGGTCAGCGAGCGGTTGGTATTGAGGTGCCTAATCGTAAGGCTGCCGAGGTGCGACTACGAAGTACGTTGTCATCAAAACAGTGGGCTGCTGCTCGTGATCCTTTGAGCTTTGGAATAGGTAAGGATATATCTGGTCAAGTTGTTGTGGGTGAACTGGGAAAGATGCCACATTTGTTGATTGCTGGACAAACGGGTTCTGGTAAGTCTGTGATGATTAATACTTTGCTTTGTAGCTTGCTGTATCGCAATAGTCCGAGTGATATGAAGTTGATTTTGGTTGACCCGAAGCAAGTCGAAATGGCGCCGTACGCTGATATTCCGCATCTTCTTACTCCGGTGATTAATGAACCGGAAAAGACCATTTCAGCTTTGAAGTGGGCGGTGAATGAGATGGAGCGACGCTACAAATTGTTGGCGGGCGAGAAAATCCGTAATATTAAGGAATACAACAAGAGACTGCAGTCGCGCGCTAAGAAGATTGCGATTGCTGATGAAAATGGCAATGTTCAGGAGCATGAAGACGGATCGATGCCTTATATCGTGATTGTGGTGGACGAGATGTCTGATCTTATGATGATGGCTAAAAAGGATGTTGAGACGTTAATTGTTCGTTTGGCGCAGAAATCGCGAGCGGTGGGCATTCACTTGGTATTGGCAACGCAGCGCCCGAGCGTGAACGTTATTACTGGTTTGATTAAGGCGAACGTGCCGGCGCGAATTGCCTTTACGGTGGCTAGCCAGGTTGACAGTATTACGATCTTAGACCAATCTGGTGCTGAGAAATTATTGGGTCAAGGAGATATGCTATTTTATGTAACGAGTATGAGCAAACCAAAACGTATTCAGGGCGCCTGGGTAACAGATGACGAGGTGAATAAAATTGCCGATCATTTGCGTATGCAGATGGCTCCGCAGTACAACGATGAAGTGGTGGCTCAGCCAGTTCAATTGGACGGCAAGGGCGGCGTCGTGATGGACTTGTCGGAAGGTGGTGATGATAAGTTTAAGGATGCAGTTCGTGTGGTGGTTGAGCGACGCAAGGCCTCAACAAGTATGCTGCAAACGCGCCTAGGAATTGGTTATCAGCGAGCAGCGCGAATTATTGAAGAGATGGAAGAGCGGGGAATTATTGGTCCGCAGAACGGCTCTAAGCCGCGCGATGTTTTGATTTCTAGTCCAGAAGAGCTTGAGGAGCTGCTGGCGGAATAGCAATTGCTACGATTTATCAGTGGTAAGATTGGCAATATTGGCTGTTTAGTGATATAATAGCAATTGAATATTAACCTAAGCTTGTGTGAGACAGCATAAGCATCCGTAAATGGATTCCAGAGGAGGAAACATGAACGAATACGAACTAACCGTTCTTATTCACCCGGATTTAGAGGCTAATCTAGATTCAGCGTTGGATAAGGTACGTGGTTTAATCACTACTAACGGTGGTGAAATTACCAAAGAAGATAACTGGGGCAAGAAAAAATTGGCCTACACAATCAAGCGTGAAGATTTTGCAGTTTACGTTTGCTTTGAGGTTAAATTGCCAGCACCAGCTTTGTTGAAGATTTCAAATACGCTTAATATTACCGATGAAGTTTTGCGTTACCTATTGGTAAAAACTGATGAAAAAACTCGTCAAGCATTAAGCGAGCAAAAAGCACGCAACGAAGAATCTGATTCAAGCGAATCAAGTAAATAAGCCTAACTGCCGTAAGGTAAAAGAGGGGATAGAATATGGCACGAAGTATCAATCAAGTGATTTTGTTGGGTAGATTGACACGCGATCCAGAGCAGCGAACAACCGCTTCTGGCAAGAACGTAGTTAGTTTCAGTATTGCTGTTGATCGACAATCTCAAGACGATCAGGCTGACTTTTTCAATATCACAGCCTGGGATAAACTTGGTGATTTGGTAATGCAATATCTAAGCAAAGGTCGTCGGGTTTTGATCCAAGGACGACTGCGACAGGATAGCTGGGAAGATAAGGATACCGGTAAAAGACAGAGTCGAATTGAAGTTACTGCTTCGGACGTAACGTTCTTAGACGGTCCAAGCGGCGACAATTCGGGTTCTGCAGCACCAAAGACTACTAAAAAAGAGGAAGTCGTAACGGAAATTGACGATAAGCCAATTGACCTAAGCGAAATTCCATTCTAATAAGGAGATTAAAATGGCACAATTGAAGAAAAATCCACCGATTATTTTTGACTATAAAGATGTAAAAACTTTGCAACGTTACATCAATGTTTACGGTCAAATCGAGCCAATCAGCAAGACTGGTTTGAGCGAAAAGCAACAGCGAAGCTTGGCGGTAGCAATTAAGCGTGCTCGCCACTTGGCTTTGTTGCCATTTGTTACTAGCAACTAGGAACGTTTAATGCGCAATATCTCGTTGCTATGATATATTTGGCAGCGAGATATTTTATTGGAAAGGAGAAAATATGTATCAGCCAACTGATTTGAAAAAAGGCGTAGTTTGTCAAATTGACGGCAAGCCATATCGCGTCGTAGAATACGGCCAAAAAGTTATGGGTCGTGGCGGTTCGATTGTTAACGTGAAATTGAAAAACCTAATTGACGGAAGTGTTATCCCAAAGACTTTCAAGGGTCAAGAGCGAATCGAAGCTGCGGAAGTAAATAATAAAACTGCGCAATATTTGTATAACGACGGCGACAAGTTCTATTTCATGGACCCGACTAGTTTTGAGCAATTTGAGCTGGCTGCGGAAATCGTGGATGACGCTAGTAAATACCTGAAAGAAGGCGACGAATTAAGTCTTCAATTCTTCGATGGTCGAGTGATTAACGTT
>UNSR01000039.1:0-5786 GCA_900557595.1 Candidatus Saccharimonadota bacterium
AGAAGCGAGTGGTCCGTCATTTGTCGCATTGTAAGTTCCGAATGGAGCTTTAGTTGACAATAAATGATCTATAATACGCACTAGCTCACTAGTGAACGTCAAGCGACCTATTTGGTCATTAACAACGGTTGGCGAGATGTTTTTTTCCGCCAGTCCTAGCATGGTGCGGACAAAATTTTTGCCTTCACCAATTACCCATGTGGATCGAAGTAGATAGAAGCGGTCTAATTGTTCAACTAATAGATCTCCCGCAGCCTTACTCTGACCATAGACACTAAGCGGGCTAAGCGGCTCGTCCTCTGTGTGGGGTTTTTTGGTTCCGTCGAATACGTAATCGCTGGAAATGTGAACCATTGTCATATCATATTTTCGGCATACTCGAGTAAGGTTAGACACCGCAGACGCATTAACCTTCCAAGACGCTACGCGACCTTCTTCGGTTTCTGCTCCATCGACATTAGTAAAGGCAGCAGCGTTAAGTATGATATCAATGTTGGACCAGTCGAAAGACTCAACTGATTCTAGGTCTGTAATATCAAGAGTGTCAATGTCAGCAGATTTGGCATTAGGGTATTGTCTTTGTAGGGCTAATCCTAGTTGTCCGTTAGCGCCAATAATGAAAATTTTATTATCGTCCATAATTTTATACCTCCATAGGAATTACATTACTTAATAGTGGATGCGCAGCGTCTTTTTCGGAAATAATTGCTTGATCCTTATTGATCGGCCAGTTGATTTTTAGCTCTGGATCAAATAAATTAACAAAAGTATATTTAGCATCTGGGAACCAATGAGCATCAACTAGATACGTGTAGGCTACATTATCATCAAGTGTTTGATAGCCGTTAGCTACGCCTTTAGGGACGAAAATTGCTGTACCCGGATTAATCTCGTGCGTGAAAACTTGGCCGAAGCTATCTCCTTTACGAAGGTCACACCAAGCTCCAAAAACACGCCCATTGGCTGTTGAAATGAATTTGTTCCAAGGCTCAGCATGAAGTCCACGAGTAGCGCCAGTTTTGTCATTGAAACTGATATTGTTTTGTACGATATCGAACGACGGTAAACCTAATGCTTCCATTTTTTCTTTTTGATAATTCTCTTTGAACCAGCCGCGATTGTCGCCATGTACGGGTAATTTAATAACAAATAACCCTGGAATTGACGATTCAGTGACTGTAAGTTCATTGTAGTCAGTTGGGTCAAACATAATTATTGTCCTTGTTTTGCATAAGCTGCTTCAACAGCGTCTTTTTGGGCGCGCCACCAGTCTTCGTGCTCGCGGTACCAGTTAATAGTTTGCATTAATCCATCGTGCATACCGGTTTTATTATCTGTGTATTGCGGTTGCCATCCTAACTCGCGGCGTAACTTGCTGGAGTCCATTGCGTAGCGCATATCATGACCTGGACGATCGTTGACATGTTCGTACCAATCTTTACCTTTACCCATTAGCTCACAAATCAATTCAATCACCATCTTATTATTAACGTGATCATTATCTGCGCCAATGATATAGGTCTCACCCAGTTCGCCTTTTTCTAAGATGAGATGAACCGCCGAGTTGTGGTCATCAACATGAATCCAGTCGCGTACTTGTTCACCGGTGCCATAAAGTTTTGGCTTGATATCACTTAAAATATTGGTAATCTGCCGCGGAATAAACTTTTCAATGTGTTGGTATGGTCCGTAATTGTTAGAGCAGTTTGAGATAGTTGCTTTAATACCAAAACTACGAATCCAGGCACGAACTAGCATGTCACTGGAAGCTTTAGTACTAGAGTAGGGACTGGAAGGTTTGTATGGAGTGTCCTCTGTGAAGCGATTTGGATCATCAAGCTCTAGATCACCAAAAACCTCATCAGTTGAGATGTGATGTAGTCTCTTATTATGTTTTCGAATAGCCTCTAGAATGGTATATGTGCCAATTATATTTGTCTCAACAAATGGCCATGGATTACGTAAAGAATTATCATTGTGACTTTCGGCAGCGAAGTGTACAACTATGTCATTTTCAGCGACTAATTTGTCTATTAATTCGGCGTCACAAATATCGCCCTCTACGAATGTAATTTGGTCAGCTACAGTTTCCAAATTAGCACGATTTCCGGCGTAGGTTAATTTGTCAATAACAGTAACTTCATATTCTGGCTTGTGTTTTACGGTGTAATGCACAAAATTCGAGCCAATGAATCCCGCGCCTCCCGTGACTAGCATCTTTGTCATAAGTATAGTATATCAGGTATAATAGAGAAGTTATAGAGGAGGATATTATGAAAGTTGTAATTGTTAGCGGCTATTTTAATCCATTACACGGTGGACATTTAGATATGATTGAAGCGGCTGCAAAAATGGGTGATTATTTGATTGTAGTGGTAAATAACGACAAACAGCAATTGCTAAAAAAAGGAAAAATTATCCTTAATGAAGAAAATCGACTCCGCTTAATGCGGGCATTAAAGGGCGTGGATCAGGTGATGCTTTCTGTTGATGAGAATCCTCCGGTTACTGAAACCTTAGAGATGATCGCTCGGCAGTATCCGGGATGTCAATTGGTGTTTGCAAATGGTGGCGATAGATCGGCACCAGAAGTTGTTCCAGAGCGTGATGTTTGCGAAAAGTACAACATTGAAATGGTTTATGGAGTTGGCGGCTCAAATAAAGCGGACTCGTCTACTCGAATTAATCAAGCTACTGGACAGGAAAGCTAATCTCAACTTTTCCGACCATATTTTTCATACACGGCCAAAGTTTGCTCGGTCATGCGCTGCCATGAAAATGTCTTAACGTGTTTCTTGCCTTTTTTAACTAGTTCATTGCGTAATTTGTTGTCAGATAAGATGTCGTCAATTGATTTTACTATATCCTCGACGCTGAAAGGATCAAAATAGTGAGCGGCATCGCCGTGGGTTTCTGGTAGGCAAGTGGCTGTGCTTGATGCGACTGGCGCGCCGTGTAGCATTGCCTCTAGCCCTGGCAGACCAAATCCTTCACTAAGCGAAGGGAAGCAATAAACTGCCGTATTTTCGTACATCCAGCGTAATTGCTCGTCTGATATAAATCCAGTAAACACGACGTTTTTAATTCCGTGCTCATTTACATATGTTTCGTGGCGAGCATAATTGCTATCTTTTTTACCAGCCAAAGCCAGTGTTAAATCTGGATATTTTTTCTGTAACAAAGCAAACGCGTCAATTAGTCGTCGAAGGTTTTTATGTGGCGTCGGTCTACCGATATACATAATGAATTTTTTACCAATCAACTCGTCAACGGGTTCGTTGCTTTTTGGTAACTCATCTGCAGACTCCAAAGTTACAGTAATTTTCTCTGGGTTTACGCCGGTGAATTTAATCAAATCATTTTTTACGAAATTAGAAATTGTGATGATGTGCGAAGATTTTTTCGCGACTTTTTTATTGACCCATTTGTAAATTTGCTGCTTAATCCAGAAAATGATAGGATTTTTATCAGGATTTTTGAAGCGGACAGTAGTTAAATCCTGCATTGTAGTGACAACCGGACTGGAATTATACCAAACAGGCTGCTGGACCATCGCAAAATGAACTAAGTCTGGATGGAGACTTTCAAGTTGTTTTTTAAAGCCGATTTGCTCAGCAAAAGTGTATTCTTTATATGGGCAAATAACTTTCTGAAATCTTGGATTGCTTGGCTGCCAACCATCGAAGTCTTTTGGCTTGAGCAGAATAACATAATCGTTTTTATTATCAATTTTCTGCAAATAATGAATCAGCCGTTCGATGTAGCGACCAGTGCTAGTCCTTAATGTTCGGGCGTCAATTACGATTTTCACGATAATGTTCCTTCCATGATTTATCAACTATATTTTTTATCGCTTTATGGAAAATTGCGGCTGAAAATTCGTTTGCTGTGGCTGAGATTTTTGTTGGTGAAACTTTTTTTCCTGGAAGTTTCTCTAAGATTTCTATCAATGAAGAATCTGTTTGCTCAGAAAAGAACCAGCCGTTTTTTTCGGGTTTTATATAATCAAGCGCGCCGCCAGCTTCATACGCAATCACTGGAATACCAGATGCCAACGCTTCAACTGGTGCAATTCCGAAATCTTCGTGTGAACAAAAAATAAACAAATCTGCTTTTTTAATATATTTTTCTCGCGTGGCATTATCAACGAATCCTAAGAAATTAGTATGTTTATCGGCGATATTCTTCAGGTTGTCAACGTCAGGCCCTTTTCCGATAATATCTAATTGCCAGCCAAGTTTCTGACAAGCTTTAATAGCAATGTCAAGCCGTTTCATCGGTACAATTCGCCCCCAAATCAGACAGCGAGGATTCTTTGGGATAGATGTTTGCTTGCGATTTTTAGCAAGTGGCGAAAAACTCGACACGTCAATTGGCGGAAAAATAACCGTACTTTTTCGCTGGTAAAACTCTTCAATATCGGCCTGAATTCCCGTAGAATTGGCGATAAAAACATCAACTTGCTGAGCAGCGTTAAAATCTCGTTTTTTCAGTGGTCGGACTAAGGTTTTTAAGCCTAGGCGCGCCAGCCATTGCGGACGGAAACTTGGTCGTTTGACGTATTCGTCGTAGTGCCGCCAATAAAAATGTGTTGGCGTGTGGCAATAGCAAATATGAAGTTGATCTGGTCTGGATTTGCGGACGAATTTTGCCTCGCCATTTCCAGAGCTTGAGATGATAATGTCAAATTCGCTAAGATCAAGCTTAGCGAACCACCATTGTCTAAGAAGTGGCAATAATCGTCGAATTTTTGAAAATGGCCATCGCTGTAAATAGCCGGTAATGACTTTATTATCTAACCTTTCTCGCCATTCGTCGCTACAAAAAGAAGTGTAAATTGGCGTGTCTGGGTACAATTTGTGAATTTCCAAAACGACTTTTTCGGCTCCGCCGCCGTAAATCCAGTCGTGAACTATGGCAATTTTTGGCTTACTCATTAATTATCTTTCTGGAAAATAACCAAGCAGGTTTTTAATAAAATCGTGATGTCCATCCAGATACTCCAGTTTTGAACATAGTATAAGTCGATTCGTCGTCGTTCTTCAAAGCTGATGCTGCGTCGACCAGACACTACAGCCAGTCCAGTGAGTCCTGATTTGACCGCTAATAAAACGTGTTTTTTGTCGTAGGCGCTTAATTCGTGTGGCACTAGCGCTCGAGGTCCGACCAGGCTGATGTCGCCCTTTACGACGTTAAACAGTTGCGGCAATTCATCAAGGCTAAAGCGACGAATGAATCGACCAACTGGCGTTACGCGAAAATCATGATCAAGCTTGTCGCCGTTTTTACGATATTCTTCAATTAGTTCAGGCTTGCCAACCATTTGAAACACTTCTTCGTCGGTTTTGCCATCAAACTTTGCGTAATGTGAGCGGAATTTGTAGACCTTAAACGGTCGATTGTAACGAGTGAGACGTTTTTGCTGTTTGCCGTGCATTAAAATCGGTCCTGCTGGGTCGCTGATTTTTACGGCAATTGCCACCAAAAGCATAATTGGCGAGGCGATGATAATCCCGGCTGTTCCACCGATAATATCCATAATTCGCTTCACAATTCGCCCATAGCCCATTAACGGCGTCGGATGAGTGTGAATTAGTGGCACGGAGTCGATGATATCAATAGTGTGCTTGGTGGTCATAATTCCGTCGAATTCCGGCGCTTGATAGAAATCCAAATAATGTTTCTGGGCAATTTGATAATGCTCGCTAACGTTTTTTGAGTCGGTTTGGATGATAACGTCAATTTTATCCCTGGTGAGCGCCGATTCTAATGACGAGCGTCGAAGC
>UNSR01000040.1:0-5733 GCA_900557595.1 Candidatus Saccharimonadota bacterium
CTCTTCCGATCTCTCAAATTGACCGCGGTCAATTTGAGCCTTTGTTGCATCGTCAAGGTCTGAACCGAATTGAGCAAATGACGCCAATTCGCGGAACTGTGAAAGACCGAGCTTCAAGTTTCCGCCAACAGATTTAACAGCTTTCGTCTGAGCCGCGCCACCAACACGAGAAACGGATAGACCGGCTGAGATAGCTGGGCGAATGCCTTGATAGAACAAGTCGGTTTCCAGGAAAATCTGACCGTCAGTAATAGAAATCACGTTGGTTGGAATGTAAGCGGAAATGTCGCCAGCTTGCGTTTCGATGATTGGCAGGGCCGTCAAACTTCCTGCGCCAAGTTTATCTGACAATTTAGCCGAACGCTCCAATAATCGTGAGTGCAAATAGAAGACATCACCTGGATAAGCTTCACGTCCTGGTGGACGGCGCAACAATAGCGACATCTGTCGATAAGCCACCGCATGCTTGGTCAAATCGTCATAAATCATCAATGCGTGACCGCCGTTATCGCGGAAATATTCACCCATGGCTGTACCAGCGTAAGGTGCCAAGTAAAGCAGGGAAGCCGCGTCGGACGGGCTGGTCGCAACGATAATCGTCTGGTCCATCACGCCTTCTTCTTTCAATCGGTCGACCAACCTGGCAATCTTCGACAATTTCTGACCAATCGCCACATAAACGTTTACCACGCCAGTTTTTTGACGAGCCTGGTTGATCATCGTATCGATAGCAATTGCCGTCTTACCAGTTTGACGGTCACCGATAATAAGCTCACGCTGACCACGACCAATTGGAAACATCGCGTCAATCGACATAATACCGGTCATCAGAGGTTCGTGAACTGACTTACGACCCATCACGCCAATGGCAGGACGCTCAATTAAACCACGTTTCTTCGTTTTAATCGCTGGACCGTCGTCAAGAGGTCGACCTAGCGGATCAACCACTCGCCCCAACAGCTCTTCGCCAACAGGAACGTCTAGCACCGAACCTTTGCGGCGAACGCTGGCGCCAGCCTTAACCTTATCTTCGCCACCAAGAATCACCGCGCCAATTTCATCTTCCATCAAGTTCAAAGCAAACGCTTCAACCGTGCCGCCTTCAATTTCCAGCACTTCGCTATAACCAGCGCTACTTAAGCCGTGTACCCAAGCCACGCCGTCACCAACGCGAATAACCACGCCGGCATCTTCCAAACCTTCCGTCGCCTCCAGCTGCGCGATTTTTTCCCGCAGGCTTTTGGCTAATTCTGTCACATCAATCTTGCTCATTTTTCCTCCTAGATTTTCTTCGCCCGCAAGTCGTTTAACTTCTTCGAAACCGTTGCGTCCAGTGTTGCGGTCGGCGTTTGTAGCTTAAATCCACCAATCAACGTTGGGTCAATTGATTCTCTTAGCGACACTTTTGGCTTGCCATTTTTACCGCTCGCCGCAGTCGCCAGAAATTGTTCTATCTTGCGCCTTGTGCTGTCATCAAGCGCTCTCGCACTCTCGACCGACGCTACAATTTCACCACGCTCAGCCAATTCAGCCTCAATATCTCGCACCAACAAATCAACTTCACGTTCGTGCTTTTCGTAAATCAAAAGACCAGCAATTTCTTCCAACACCGCGTCATTGCCAGCTAAAATTTGTTCAGCTGCGTACTTTGCCAACTTTCTCCTGGACACTAATCTCATCTATTCAGCCTCCTCAAGCGCTTCCGAAATCAGCTTTGTATCTTTCTTTGCATCAATTTTCTCACCCAAAACCTTGCCAGTCGCTTCAGCCACCAACTCTAATGTCGAATTGTGCAGATCTTTCTTTGCGTTTTCAATTTCTTGAGCAATCGTATTATGCGCTTCTTTAATCAAAGCTTCAGATTTGGCAGTCGCTTTTTTAGCCGCTTCTTCAACGACTTCGGTCGCTTCTTCTCGAGCAGACGCCACGATGTCGCTAGCTTGCGCTCGCGCTTTTCGCATCATTTCAGCGGTCATTTCTTCGGCTCTGTCAGCATTTTCCTTGGCAGATTTTGCCGCCGCGTCAGCCGCTTTCAGATCCTTTTCTCGCTTGACGAGCATTTCCATCATTGGCGGATAAACAAACTTGCGAAGAACAAATAGCAAGATTAAAAATGCTACCGTCTGAAACGCCAACAGCGCCCAATCAATACCTAGCGAATCAAACAAACCAGCTTTTTCCGACGCGCCAGAATTGGCAAATTGTGTTAATATTTTCTCCACAATTTACTCCCGAAAACTACATAACTTTGCCGACGATTGCTGCGACGAAACCGATAATAGCAATAGCGTCGATGAATGAAATACCCAAGATCATCATTGTGCGTAGGTCGTTGATTTTTTCTGGGTTACGACCAGCGGCGTTCATAGCTGCTGCACCAACAATTGCGGCACCAATTGCTGCAAATGCTGCTGGGATTGCGTAGGTAAGTGTGAATGCTAATGCTTCCATGGTTAATATTCTCCTTTTAATTAATTATTACCTAATTTAATCACTCTCTGATGTTGCTAATTTATTAGTTTCAACAGAGGAGTGAACTTCATCAATTGGCTCGTGTGAATCATGGTGAGCCAGCCCCAGGGAAATAAACACAGTTGATAGCATAAAGAAAATATATGCCTGAATACCGCCGATAAATAACTCAAAGAAATAGAAGGGCTGCAGAGCCACAGGCGACAAAAACTTCGTCATATAAGCGATGATTGCCAAGAGAATTTCGCCAGCTAAAACGTTACCAAACAGACGGAAACTCAACCCCAGCATTCGCGAAAATTCAGCCACTAACTCCAAAATGCCGACAAATGACATAATTGGATCACGCAGCGGGTTAACGAAATATCGCCCCAAATTGCCCTTGAAACCCAAATATTTAAACGCGTAAATCTGCGCTGCAACAATCGTCACAATTGCCAAGCCGAAAGTCATATTAAGATCCGCAACTCCACCGCGGAACAGAGGAGTGTGATGTTCACCGATAGTAATTGGGCCAACGATCGGCAAAAGCCCCAGCCAATACTGCGCAATGATAAAGAAAAACAACGTAATACAAAGCGGAGCAACCTTACGCGCCCATTTTTGGTCTGGAATAACTTGGCAAACTGTATTATAAAGTCCGTCGAACGTCCACTGAATTAGCCTTGTGATAAAATTATGCTTCTTTTTACCTAAAACCGCCGCACGAGTACGGAACATTGCCCACACCAGCACGATCAATCCCAAGAATCCCATCAAGTGTGAATTCGTAATAGATACGCCAGCGACATTGAAAACTTCGTCAACCTTTACTGAAATATGCGGACCAGCGCTTGCCATATAATCAATCATTTCTTCAACTCCTGCTGTTTAATTTTAGCAATCTGCAAAGCTACGAGAACCACTGAGATAATCGCGCCAGAAACAATTCCAGCAATTAACCATCTCATCTTCATTCCGCTGACATTATCCAGCCACAATCCCAACAAAGTCAAGCCAATTGTTGGCAAAAACATTCGCCACATTGTACCAATCATCGTCCTCGCCAAAATCATCATCGCGCCAGAATTGCCTGTATCATTAGCCGAAATGTCAGTTTCTTTTACCATTACTTTCCACTATATCAATCTGTTATACTATTTTGCAAGATGCCACGACGAAATTATTCAAAAAATAGTCAAAAAAGCCAAAAAACATCATTGATGTCAATTTCAGGGTTGGCCAATTGCCAGAAAAAACGTCGCTTCTCAACAGAGATAAAAGCGCGCCAAGCAGCAGAAATCCAAGAATTAGCAAACCCGAATTTGTCGATTGATATATATCACTGCGAATGGTGCAAAAATTGGCATTTGACGTCGAAGAATTCTAAATAGACGTAACCGTTATGCTATAATTGGAAGTGTTATTAAATAGGGGAATATATGAGCGAAGACACAACGAACAACCATCAAGACACAAAAGTTATCGTGTACAACACTAGCTGGTGTGCGTTTTGCCACACGGAAATGGAATGGCTGAAGAAGCTGGGAATTGACTTTGTTTCCAAAGATATCGAGGCTGATCCTGGCGCAAAAGAGGAATTGCTAAATAAAAATGGCGGCAATTTCCAAGGCGTGCCAGTAACGGATATTAACGGGGAATTAGTGCTTGGTTTTGATCGACCAAAACTACAAGATTTGCTACGAAAAAACGGCTTACTAGCCGACTAATTTCTTGAAAATAGACTTAAGATTTTCCGTCAAATTCTGGCGGAAAATTTTTATTCTGCGCCAATTTGCACAACTTTGCCGCCAAGTTTTTCGCGGAAATAATTATCGTGACTGACGTAAAGAATCGCGCCGGAATACTTGGCCAACGCCGTTTCCAGCTCTTCGATGCTCGGCAAATCCAAATGATTCGTCGGCTCGTCCAGAACTAGCAGTTGCGGGTCGTTCGCCAGCATGGAAATAATCTGAAAACGCGCCTTTTGACCGCCAGACAAGCGAGCCAGCGGCGTCATCCGATCAGCGTCCGTGAACAAATAGTCAGCCAAAAGTTGCCGAATCTTCGTATCAGAAATCGACAAATCGCGACTCATATACAATTTTTCAATCGCTTTTTCTAGCGGATCAGACAGATATCGCTCGTCAATTTCTTGCTCATAAACGCCAATTCGAACCTGCGGATCAAGGAAAATATCGCCAGAATAAAGAATAGGACCGCCGTCAAAACTCTTGCCCGACGCCAAAATCATCCGAATCAACGTAGTCTTACCAGCACCATTGCGACCTCTAATTTCAATCGCTTCACCTTCGCGCAAATCAATATTCACGTCCTCAAACAATATCCACTCACCAATCCCAACCGCCACATTTTCCGCTCGAACCAACACGTGTTGACTGCGACTGGAAGCATCTTTCATACTCAGGCGAATATTACGCGACTTGAATTTTCCGTAACGCTCGGCGGATTTATAATCCAATTGACTAGCAGATTCCTTATCAATCCAAAACGTCGGCTTTTCCATTTCTGACAATTCCGCCAGCTCCGCTCGCGCCTCGTTCTCTAGCCGCTTAAATTTCTGAATCGTGCCGGGATTTCGCGACTTTTCCTTAAGCCTTTGATAGTCCAAAACTTTTTGTTTCAGGTTAACAATTCGCTTCTCAATCTGCTCAAAATTATTCATTCCAGCCGTCGTGGCTTGCGCGTTCTGCTTCAAATACGCGTCGTAATTTCCACGATAGCTCACGGCTTGACCGTCCTTAATCTCAACTATTCGATCAACTTGCCCAAGCACATCGCGATCATGCGTAATGATTAGCATCGCTTGATGTGGCTGAGAATTCATCCAGTCAATAAACTGCTGTTTCGCCACATAATCCATGTGGTTGGTCGGCTCGTCAATCAGCGCCAAATGCGCCTCCGAGTGCATAATTTTAACAATCTCAACTAATCTTTTCTGCCCACCAGACAGGGAAGAAATCTTCCGATTACCAAAACCTTCAAGCTGAAAATTCATCAACTCGCGCTCAATTTTTTCCTCAACTTGATAAAATCCTTTTTGGTCAAATCGTTCCAAAGCTTGCGTATATTCCTCAATTTTTCGCATGTTGTCGCCCATAGTCAGCGGATATTCATCAATAATCTTCTTTAATTCAGGATATTCTGGAAGTCCACTAAGAATATACGCCATGACCGTTTGATCACCCAAACCGTGATGCTCCTGAGCTGTAGTTGCTATTGTAATACCACGGCGAAAAACAACTTCTCCCGTATAATCGT
>UNSR01000041.1:0-5669 GCA_900557595.1 Candidatus Saccharimonadota bacterium
ATGATAATTCTTGTAAGCCGATTAGTCGTTTATATCAATCTAATTTGGCATTTAGTAATAGCGTTGCTTTGGATGATATGCAGAATACATTTAAGCAGTGGTCGGTCTATGCTATGCTGGTAGTTATAGTATTGGCTGCGCTTATTATGTGGATTACTATCAGTCGTACAATTGTGGATGATAGACATGAGACGGCGGTATTTCGTGCTATTGGCTTTAATCGTATTGATATCGTGTCGATATATATACTATATACGATAATTATATCTATATTAGTAGCTATGTTCGCTCTTGCTATCGGCTTTATCGGTGCGTATCTCCTGGATAAGCAATTTGCACCACAGCTTACGGCACAGGCGCAATATAGCTTTGGTTCTATTAATTCAAATAGAGTGATACGACTTATAGCCGTGGATATGCGACAGATAATCTTTATTGTAAGTACGTGTGTTCTCACAGGATTGTTTAGTGTTATGTTGCCGTTAATACGCAACATGCGTCGCAACCCAATTCGAGACATACGAGAGTTTTAATAGCTATTTTTATAATTTTACCTCAAATACTACTATTACGTGCGCCGATGCGGGATACGTCAGGACCTGTAGGATCGGGTAGCTCGCGAGAAGACCTGAGCCAAGTCTATAAACTGGCTCTTTTTTCCTGTCGAGACACTATGTTGTTGAGCTGCATTTTGCAATGGTGTATGTTAGAGGTCAGCTGTTTTTTTGTTTCTTCTGAATTTGCTATAGTTGATTTTATTAAAAGTATTCTCGATATTGAACAAGTATTATAAGTCTCCTTGGCGCCATTTTTCATCACTGTTATTTCGTGATATAATTTTAAAAATGAGTGATAATATATTTAAACGAACAAAAATATTAGCAACAATTGGGCCAGCAACGTTCAGCCAAGAAAAGGTTTACCAATTGTTGGAGGCCGGTGTTAATGGCATCCGTATGAACTTTAGCCACGGCGCTAATGAGGAGCGAATTGAGCAGATCGATTGGGTGCGCACAGCTAGTAAACAGTTGGGCAAGCCTGTCGCAATCCTACAAGATTTGCAAGGTCCAAAGATTCGCTTGGGCGTTTTGAAGGACAATATGCTGAATGTTAAGGTTGGCGATATGTTGGTCTTGGACTCAGAAATTACTGAGCATGACGGCAGCTTCAATTTGCCAGTGCAGTACAATTTGGCAGAGAAGATGAAAGTTGGCGAGCCACTTTACATGTTTGACGGCAAAATCAGGACGGTTGTGCGAGAAATTGTTAGCCCAACTGCAATTCGCGTAGAAGTTCAGAACGACGGTTTTTTGATGAGCCGCAAGGGTCTGAATTTGCCAGACACGGATTTTGGCGGTGACATTCTTACTCAGAAAGATATTAACGATTTGGAATGGGGCGCAAGCCAAGATTTTGATTACGTTGCATTGAGCTTTATTCAAAAAGCTGATGACATTATTGATTTGCGTCGTCGATTGACAGATTTAGGATCGACAGCCAATATTATTGCCAAGATTGAAACTAAGTCTGCCGTTGATCCAGAGAATTTGGAGGAAATCGTTAAGGCTAGTGATGGTATTATGGTTGCTCGCGGCGACTTGGCGGTGGAAGCTGGCGCGGAAATTGTCCCAGTTGTACAGCGTCGAATTATTGCCTTGTGTCGTAAATATTGTAAGCTGGTGATCGTTGCAACACAAATGATGGGGAGTATGGTTGATAATCCAGAGCCAAGTCGCGCTGAAGTTAGCGACGTTGCAAATGCCGTAATCCAAGGCGCTGATGTAGTTATGTTGTCTGACGAAACTGCCAATGGTAAATATCCTGTTGAAACCGTTCGTGCGATGCGTAAGACTATTATCTACACTCAAGAACACAGTGAAGTAATGTTGGTAGAAAAGGCTGAAATGCGTGAAAAAACTGACGCGATTTTAAGCTATACGGCAGCTCAATTGGCAAGGAGAATTAAGGCTCGAGCTATTATTGCGGAAACGCACACTGGCGCTACTGCAATTAACGTTGCCGCATATCGTCCAAACCTACCAATTGTTTGTGTGACCGAAGATGTGAAGACTGCGCAAAAGTTGGCACTAAGGTACGCTTCTCGTCCATATGTTCGACCAAATGATTCAAATGCAGCAACTAAGCTAGCTGATGAGTTGAAACAAGAAGGCTATTTCGGCGCAGACCCAGTTACGGTTGTGCTTGTTAGCGGTCACAATCCAGAGCCAGGTAAAACTGACAATATCCAAGTCAAGACGTTGTCATAAGGAGGATTTGGGTGGGCAGAAAATTTCCGAAGCAAACAATTCGCGACATTGATCTACGTGGAAAAACTATTCTTCTGCGAGCAGATTATAATGTGCCACTAACAAAGCGTGGTCAGATTTCTGATGATCTAAGAATTCGTGCTTCGCTGCCCACACTCCGATATTTATTGGAGCAGAATTGCAAGATTGTTATCATGTCTCATCTGGGGCGACCAAAAGGTAAGGATCTTAAATTTAGCCTGAAAGTCGTCGCAGATCACCTGTCCAAGTTGTTGAGCCGTCCGGTAGAATTGCTGGATGATTGCGTGGGTGAAGCCGTTCATCAAGCCGTTCGCCGCGCGCCACGAGGCAGTATTCTTATGTTGGAGAATTTACGCTTTTATGACGAGGAGGAGGCTGATGATTTAACATTTGCCAAGTCGATTCAACGCGCTGTCCAAGCGGATTATTTTGTGCAAGACGGATTTGCGGTCGCGCACAGGGCGCACGCCAGTACTCATGCGATTACGTTGTGCGTTCCAGGGCTAGCCGGATTACTATTAGAGAAAGAATATGTAACTATCACCGAGGCGATGAATAAGCCAAAACGTCCGTTGGTTGCGGTTATTGGTGGCGCGAAAGTTAGCGATAAAATATTACTAATTAAGCGTCTAATTAAAAAGGCGGATCGGATTTTAATTGGCGGCGCTATGTCAAACACGTTTTTACATTGTCGTGGATTTAATGTCGGCAAGAGTGTGTTTGAGCCGGGAATGGAAAAGGTTGTCGCGGAAATTTATGATTTGGCGGCGGCTAAGGTTGGCGTAGAGAATGTTGACGATTTTTTGGTATTGCCGATTGATGTGGCGGTTGCACCAGAGATTTCTAAGGATTTTCCTCGTCAAGAAGTTAATGTTGGTAAGATAAAAAACTCAGATATGGCGCTGGATATTGGAAGTCAGACAATTGAGAAATTCACGAAAATATTGGCCGGCGCGAAGATGGTTATTTGGAACGGTCCGCTGGGCTATGCTGAAATTGATAATTTTGCAATCGGTTCAGCGCGAGTGGCGCTAGCTATTGCTCAGAATAAAGGAGTCGTTTCAATAGTCGGCGGCGGAGATACGGCTGATTTTATATTGAAATGGGACGGGCATGACGGCGCCAATTTTACTCATGTTTCCACTGGTGGCGGAGCTAGCATGGCCTTGATGGCTGGTAAAAAATTGCCTGGAATTGAAAGTTTACTAGACGCATACGGTTTGAGGTGATAAACTAAGCATAAGGATTATCTCATGAGAAAAAAGTTAATCATTGGTAACTGGAAAATGAACTTCAATATGCAGGAGGCTAGCTTATATTTGCATAAGCTGATGAATACGCTGCCATCGCATAGAGATGTTGAAGTGGTGCTGGCGCCTACTATTTTGACGCTGCAGAGTTTGAGTTTGCAAATTAATCGTCGAATCGCTAAGTTGGCGGCTCAGAATTGCTATTGGCGAGATTCGGGGGCGTATACGGGAGAAATTCCAGCGGCGCATCTTCGTGGAATTGCTGATTATGTGATAATTGGACATTCGGAGCGTCGCTATATTTTCATTGAAAGCGAAAAAGATATTCGACTGAAAGTTCAGGCGGCAATTCGAAATCGTATTCATCCGATTTTGTGTGTTGGTGAGACGATTCAAGAGAAGACTCTTGGTGAAACGAAGGATGTTCTGGCTGATCAATTGACTAGCGGTCTGGCCAACGTGACGGCGGATGAGCTGGATGAAGTGGTTATTGCGTATGAGCCAGTTTGGGCGATCGGTACTGGCGACAGCGCTAAAGCGTCTGATGTAAAAAAAGCTACACAGATGATTCGACGACATATTTCTCATTTGTACGGTAAAAAAGCGGCGGAATCAGTTCGAGTTGTCTATGGTGGAAGTATTACGTCAATAAACGCCGCAGATTATTTGGCAATTGATGAACTTGATGGTTTATTGGTTGGGGCAGCCAGTTTGGATGCGTATCAATTTAAGGAGATAATCTCGAAAGCACATAAAGGTTAAAAAATAGGGGGCATATGACAGATATTGATTTTGATGAGTTGGATAGAGCGGTAAGCTCTCTTATGGATAAGCAGCGAGAAAAGGAAGCTCCAGTGGTGGCTAATGAAAATAATAGTGAGGTTTCTGCGTCTGTTCCTGTAGAGGAAAAACCTGTGTCAGAGAACTCTATTGGTACTAGTTTTGCACCTCCAGTAACTCCATTTACACCTTCGCCTGTTGCTTCTACTCCTTTACCATCGATCTCTCAGCCTGAAGCAAAAAAAGAGCCTTCTAGCGACAATACGATTCCTAAAGAGGTTGATAGTCCTACGAGTGAGAAAGTTACTAACGATTCAATAGCTAGCAGAGCTCCTGGTGTGGCTGCTAGCGAAGTTAAAGCTGCGCCAGTAATCGCGAGACGCTCGACTGGTCGTTTCATGGATGTTGTTAGACCTTCATCTGTTAGCGCTATCCAAAAACCTGCTACTCCTGCTCCATCCCGCACTGGCACGACGATTCAGCCTTCGCCTGATTTGGTGGACGTGATTAGCACAAATAATAGGCATTCTGCGGTAAGAAAAGAAATGTCTGATATGGTTGCTCAGCCAGATAATCTTAGTGATACCCCTGATCTTAAAGATGTGCACAATGAATCTACTTTTGCGGACATTGAAGATGTGCCTGCTGAGGAATTGTCGTTGACTGATAAGATAGCTCAATCATTAGCCGTAAGTAATAGCGGAGCTCCTGCTACACCGATGACTACGCCGCTGGAGTCTCCGTTTATTGCTAATGTTGAGGTAGAGAAGCGACCGCTTGGTTCTGTTAACCAAACTATGACTAGTTCTGAGATGACTAGCGATGAAGATGCGTCTATGTCTGCTGATTCTGAGGATGTAAAATTGGAACATCAATATAATACCAATTTATCTAATTACAGCATGAGTGAAAATTCTTTGGGTGATGCACCCGACTCGCCAATGGATTTGAGTCCAGAAATTATAGCAATTGAGGAGGCTGGCGTTCCTGAAGATTCAGACGATAAAATGTCCACTGACATTGACAGTTCTTTGATTGAATCTTCCGAATTATCCGAAAAAGAAACTATGGATTCTGAGCCGGCACCGATGTTTGCCGCCGTATCTACAGAAGTAAAGACTTCAGCCGACAAAGAAAAGAAAAAATCTGGATTATTAATAGTGTTGCTTATTGTTCTATTTTTGGCAATTGGTATGGCTGGCGGCGCTGTTTCGTACTTTTTGCTGATAAAATAGATATATGTCTAATTTTACTGACGGATTAAATAGCGAGCAGGCTCGAGCGGTGACACCCGTTGTCCCTGCATCAGGATGCTGGTGTACTCATCTGTTTTTCGTGTAGCCAGTTGTAC
>UNSR01000042.1:0-5470 GCA_900557595.1 Candidatus Saccharimonadota bacterium
TGAAATCCGAGCGACACTACAGATGGCTAAAGAGTTGTCAAACGATGTAGTCCTGGTTTATCAGCCACACCAAAACGTTCGCCAGCACGAGATAATTGATCAATACACTGATGATATTTTCCATGATGCCAATGAAATTTACTGGCTGCCGACTTACTTAACTAGGGAAAATCCAGATTTGCCAACTTTAACACCACAACAACTTGCCAAAAATATCGACAAAGAAAAAGTTCATTTTGCCGAATTAGACGACAGTTTATGGCAAGAAATAACCGCGGCAAGGAACTCTGGAAAGCTCGTCCTGTGCATGGGCGCTGGCACAATCGACGGATGGATTCGCGAGCAATTAGCTAAAGACTAGCGATCATCACCACTGCCATGGATCTTTCCGCGACTCTGGCGACTGAGCAGTTTATCATTATTTCTGCGAGCCACTTCCTCTAAACTACAACCAAGCAAATGCGCTATAGAATTGACATACCAAAGCACGTCACCGAGCTCTTTTATTATTGCGTCGCGATCATTCTCCGAGATATCGCCATTTTTATCACGTAAAATTTTCTTAAACTTCTCCATCACTTCACCAGATTCACCACTTAATCCCAATATCTGTGCCATCAATCTCGCGTCAACATCACCATATTTATGAGAATCTTTATCTGTTAAGGTAGAAATTGCTTTAGTTGAGTAGTCGTTAAATTGCATAATATTCCTTTCATTTATTAGCGGGTAGTTCTTACGAAATTAATAGTTTTTCCTTCGCCAATCCACCTTTGCTCGTAAGTCGTCATTATTTTATATTCGTCATTTAGCGCTGATTCATGAAGATCAAAACTCAACTCTTTAATTTGCCATTTTTCTGCCACCAATTGCTCCAAGCTCCAGCAGAAAAAAATGTGATCGTCGTGTTTAATTAATAAAGATCCGTCCGATTTTAGCAATGAAGAATACTTCTTCAAAAAATTAGGATGAGTCAAGCGGCGCCCAGCGCTATGCTTCCTCGGGAACGGATCAGGAAATGTTACCCAAATTTGCTCCAAAGAATTCTGCTCTACTAATTGGTCTATTTGATCAGCCCGCGCCCGAACAAAAAACACATTCTCCAGCCCTTTTTCTTCAGCAATTTTCGCACCCTTTTGTAATCGATCACCTTTTACGTCGATTGCTAAAAAGGTCTTTTCAGGATGACGCAATGCAAGCTCCACGCTGAATAGTCCAGTTCCAGCACCGATTTCCAGACAATTCACTTCCCGCTTCATCCACTCGTCAAATTCAAAACATAGAGGTGAATTGTGGAATAAAGCGAATTTATACTTCTTACGTTTTCTGGTGATAATAAATTGATTCGGATCGACAAAACTCATATTTTCTATTATACTAAATCAATAATGGATAAGCTTATAAAACAGTTTTTGGATTCTTCTACGTTAGGTCAATGGCTGCATGGCAATAACATTGGCTGGTTAATTAGTGAGCGCATTATCGACACAGTCAGCATTATTATCGGCTCTGTTTTTGTTTATTTTCTGGGGAAATATTTATTATCTTGGACTATCCATTATTCTATACGCTCCACCGCTAAACATCGTTCCTGGCACCGTAAAGACATAGAAAAGCGCGAAAAAACTCTCATCCAATTAACCCGAAGTTTCTGGCAAATCATAATAATTTTCTATGTCGCCGCAATTGTCGCCAATAAACTATTTCTATTTGATTTATCGCCGCTATTCGCTAGTGCTGGCATAATCGGTGTGGCATTAGGATTTGGCGCTCAATCGCTCGTTAAGGACTTCTTGTCTGGTATTTTCATCATCGCCGAAAATCAATATCGTGTTGGCGATGTTGTTGACGTAATGGGAGCCGCTGGAACCGTCGAGAGAGTTGGTACTCGCACTACTGTTATACGAGATTCTGAGGGTAATGTTCATTATGTTCCAAATGGCACGATTCAGCACGTTATCAATAAAACTATGGGCTATAGTATGTCACGCTTCAGCATTTATATCGACCCAAGTTCTGACATTTCTGCAGTTACAGACATCATTAACGCTACTGGTCAAGAATTGGCTAAAGAAAAGGCTTGGCAAAAGAAAATTATCGATCCACCTAAATTTGTTTCCGTTGGTGATATTACTGGACGAGGAACAGAATTGATCATTGCCGGAAAAACTCAGCCATCCGATCAGTGGTCTGTTACCTCTGAAATGCGACATCGATTGCTACAAAACTTTGATCGCGAAGGAGTTCTTCTGGCGACTCTGCCGACCCCAACCTCAATAACCAGAAGATAAAGATTAATTATTAGACAAACCTAATTCTTTATCGCTCAACACATCATTAGAAAACGCTTTGATCTTATTAACGCTCTCTACTTCTTTATCATAAATTCCCAAAAATTCCTTCAATGTATCCTTATTTACTGTGCCTTGCGCGTCAAATTCGTGACTTTTTTCATTCGCATCTTTACTAATTTGCTTGCGGCGAGAAGCGTATTCTGGGCGACTCAAATCCAATCGATAAGCGTCAGTCTTGTAATACATAAACATCGCGATCGACACCAACACAACTGAGACCGCAATAGTCAGCCCAATAAATGTAGCGAATTTATAACTACGAAATAATTCCTTAGCCCTATTCATTAGAACCTCCAGACAGCGAATTTTTAATAACTTGCACTTCTTCTTTATATCTCACTAACAATTCATCCAAGACCTTCACGTCCTCAGAAAGTTTATTACGAGCCTCGCGAGCGACAGTCAATTTTTTATAATAGTCCGCCACATTATTAGAGCAATTTGCGCGCTGAAGATCAGTCATCGCAGTATCGTAATCGTTGTAATTGCTATTAAACTTAAGCCTCGTCGATTCGAATTCATTAGTAATGTTCACTAACTTTGAGCTGTCCAGCTTATTTATTGCCAATCGACCGTTCAGCCTGGCCATAAGTTTGGTAGAAATAGAATTATATCTTTGTCCAACGTTAACTCTAGTTAGAGCGTCATTGGTATGGATGTTTTTAATAGCAACTCTTACGGAACTACAGTTTCGATCAAGTGTTTTTATGATCTCAGAATCAGCCGTAGCATCAACCGACTGAGCCTCAACTGCTCGTGGCGTCACTAACAAACTAGAAGCAATCAAAAAAGACGCGAGATAGAAAGTAACTTTTTTCATCACTTATATTATCTCACGTCTTCTTGAATAGAGTCAAATATTACTTGAAACGTTTTTCGACGTTACCCTTAACATCTTTTGCGGTTTCTACTACAGCGTCTCCAACTTTCTGAGAGCCAGCTTTTAACGAGCCTACACTGTCTTTTGCTGCAGCGGTCGCTTTGCAAGCTACTTTTTCAGTGTCGGCTTTCAATTTTACAGCTTTATCCTTCAAGTCTTTCCTTGTTTCCTTGCCGCTCTTTGGTGCAGTTAAAATTCCAGCTGTAAAACCTGCTGCTACTGCTCCGATAATTGCTAAAACTTTTTTCATACATTACTCCTTTTTTAATTATTTTTTACGAAATAAACCTGATATTTCACTAAAAACTTTTGTTGGCGACAACCACTCAGTCGCACTAGCTACGTTAGTTGTAATTTTACTAACGCTTTTCATGACCGTATTAAGTCTTACCAACAAGGCGATGACCACTGCCAGTAGCGTTACGATAATAACCGACAACAATCCTACGATGATTGATAATAAAACGATGGCTGTTTGGATATCTTCCACGCTTTACCTTTCTGCAAAAGTTTATATTTGTTATGTTTATTTTAGCATGCTTGTTAAATTGTTTGTATTAGATAATCTAACTATTTCACTATAGCATAAGCTTATTAAATTGTCAATAAGGATGTCTACTAATCATTAATAATATGATAAACTGGTATGGTTATGCGAGATTTTTTCAAACGATACATACCGGAATTTGTTTATGGCGCAGTTGACGGCACAGTAACAACATTTGCAGTCGTGGCGGCTTCAGCTGGAGCTGGAATATCTAGTTCGGTCATTCTTATATTAGGAATTGCTAATTTAATAGCCGACGGATTCTCAATGGGTTCTAGTGCATATTTGGCAGCCAGCGCCGAACACGAAGAGTCCGTTCGCGACAGCCAAAAACGCTCATCCCCAAAGATCATAGGCGCAGTAACATTCTTAGCTTTCGTGGTAGTCGGTAGCGTACCAGTATTGCCATATTTGATTGACGTAATTGCAAACTTAAAAGCACCAAACGCAATATTATTCTATGTTAGCTCGGCGCTAACTGCGGCAACGTTCTTAGCAATCGGTTTCATCAAGGGTAAAGTCAGTAAACAATCACCTTGGCAGTCTGTAGGCATCACGTTACTTCTTGGGGCAATTGCGGCAGGATTAGCCTACTTTGCAGGCGACATTCTGGCAGCGTGGCTGGGTATTAGGATTTAGTCTATTGTTGTTGTGTTTTGATCTGGGTGGTTGTCTACATAATTTTGTAACCAACTTCTATAGCCCATAAAAAATCTCCTTATTTTTATATAAGGAGAGAGACTCAGTAGAAGATGTTATTTATTTGAGTTCGCAGAAGTGTTGGACGACGATAAGGTCATATCCCTGCTTGGAAATACCAAATCCTACCAGACTGTATTTTGCGTCTAATATAGCTTCACGATGCCCCTTTGTTGAGCGCATCCAATTATCTATAGTAAAGCGGCTATTACCAACCTTACCATCAGCACTAGATACCTTGGCTAAATTCTCACTTGCATATCGACACCTATTTGGCATATGTTTGAAAACAAGTGAATAACCTTCAATGCCATCTGGTGATTTGTGATCATAATAATCACGGTTTTGCATATCATCCGCTTTTTCCTGTGCACTGGCGTTTAATCTTTCGTCTAGCTTTAGGGGTGCTACACCGACTTTAGTACGCTCTTTATTTACCAGCTCTAGGATTTCCTGCGCATCTGGCGGTCCGACATCGTACTTACTCTCTGCTTGCTCCTGAGCCGCTCCAGCAGCTGCCTGAGCATCCAGACGAGTCTTTAGCCATATTCCACCACCAACGCCTACTACAAGCGCTAAAATGATGGTAATGACTATAGCTTTTTTCATGCTTATACACTAGCACAACCAAAACGGTAGATCAATATTGCAAATATTCTACAAACCCAATTCGCGTAGCTGAGCAGGATCGACAATTGAAGGTGAATTCATCATCACATCCACACCAGAGCCGTTCTTTGGAAACGCCAGAGTCTCGCGGACGTTTTGCTCATCGGTCAATTCCATCAAAATACGATCAACACCAAAAGCACATCCTGCGTGAGGCGGAGCACCGTATTTGAAAGCGCCCAACATAGCACCAAACTTTTCTTCAACATAAGATTCACTGAAGCCCAGCAGACCGAACACTTTATATAACACCGCTGGATTATGGTTGCGAACGCCGCCAGAGCAAATCTCATAGCCATTCATCACCATATCAAACTGATC